>JAFDHD010000033.1 GCA_019308995.1 Deltaproteobacteria bacterium
AAGGGTGAGCGACGGGTGGCTCCGACGGAAAGGGATACTTGAACACGATTCCTTTAAAAACAGATACTTACTAAATTACACAAAAAGTTTGGAGTAGACAAACCATCATAGGAGAACATATGACAACCACAATTATAGAAGAAAATGAGGTGGAGGTCAAAGAAGGCGCTTCCATAGTGCCGGAACCGGATGTGATTGATGAAACCGGCGAAGTTATTCTGCCGGAAATCAAGGGACTTGAGATCTTAAAAGAAGGCACCTACGCTGTTGATCTTGAAAAGACGATCTCTGATATGCTTTTGGTCATTAAAAAGATGGAGGCGCAGCTTGAGAGTGTATTAAAATTAAACGCCGATCTTGAAAAGGATCTTGACACTTCAAAAGAGACTATCGCTGGCTTGAGGGAGGAAAAAACTCATCTTGAAGCCAAAATTCGCCGCATGGAAGAGGAAATACCTTCGAAGAGAGAACTGCAAATTGAAAATGATCATCTAATCGAGGAACGAAATGATGCCCAGCACACTATCCGGGAGATGAAGGCGAAAATAGAAAAGTTACAGAAGGAAGCGGTCCAGTACCAAAAGCAGATCACCGGTTTGAGGGAGGACAAAAAAGACATAATAATTGAAATTAGTTACCTCGAGTCGAAACTAAATGCGGTTCTTGAAAAGAATAAGTACTACCAAAGCAAGATAGATGCGTTGAGGGGGGAGAAACTTACCCAGGAGGAAAAGATAATATCCCTTGAAAAAGAGCTTACGGAAATACTCGAGGAAAAGTACAGGTTGTACCAAGAGCTTAAAGGCGAAAACCCTTGAAATGAGAGGACATTGAGGCAATGGACGACATAAAAAATCAAGATACTCCTGACGGGGTTTCCAAAGATGAAAAAGGGCTTGAAAATAAAGAATATCTACAGAGGTGCCTGAGTGAATTGGAAGATAGAAGGGGGCTCCTGATTTCAGAAAATGAAACATATAAGTCCCGGATAAACAAACTCAAGGCAGAAATAGACGAGGCAGAGATCTCTATATCATCAGCTAAAGAGTATATCACGTCATGCGAGAGAAGAATAAAAGAATACCCTGTTAAAATTAAAAAGCTGAAATCGAGAAATGAATCATTACTCGCTGAGCTAAACACCATTAAGCTAAAAATCAAGAGTTGCAAGGGGGATGAAGAAAGCACTTTATTGCTGAGAAAGACTTTGATGGATGAACATGAAAAGCTAAAAAACGAAAAAGATGTTCTAATCGATAGGATCAATAAGCTGGAAAAGGCTCTAGAGGAGATTTCATCTGAAAGGGAATGGAAGTTGCCGAAATTGAAAAAATACGATGAAAGGCTTAAAGAGGCGTGGAACCTATTTCATGAGACTGAAAGCAGGATGCAGCTCTCCTTAAAGCTACACCAAGGAAGAATAGCCCATAAATCAAAGCACACTTAATGGCTGCCGTAACCCTGATTGAGCGAAAAAATTCACTCCAAGGTTATTTGTTATAAGTTATTGATGGGAGGTCTTGGATTTCAGTCTATTTTGGACAGCAATGAAAACCAATAACCAATAACGAATAACATATAACTACCCAATTGAGGCTTAACTCAATCGGTGTGTAATTCATAAAAAGAGGGTGGGAGAGGAAGATGAAATCGGCACAGCATGACTCGGGAATGTCCATAATACCATCACCGCATTTATTTCTCGTCCCATATGATAACCATCCGGAAGATTTAAAAAAGCTTATACATACCATAAATGATGAAGGGAGAACTTCAATCCTGTGGAATCATGCCCGAGGATTTATGGTCCATCATCATTCAAGGAGCTACCCTCTTTCTGAAAATATAGGCGAGTCCACACTGAGTGACCCCAAAGAAGCCATAAAGTTCATTATCGACAAAGCACAAATACAGGTGGATTACATTTTCGAGGATTTTCACCATTTTATCGGTAAAAGAGACACCGTCCATCCTGAAATAGGTGAGATTCGCTCCCTCATAAAGGAGATGTCACGCAGTATTAATGGAAGAGAAGAAAACATCTATTTTTTCGTTCCCTCATCCTATGATTTACCTCCGGAGCTGACCCCCTTTTTTAACCAACTGTCAAAAGCAGAAAGAAAGGCAAAAGGGTTTCTGGAAAAATTCGGCCTGTTGCTCACAGAAGAAAATTTTATCATGCAATCAAAGCCCGTCATAGGGGCAGATGCTCAAATAGAGAGGGTGGTCCAGATATTGTCCCAGATGGAGACCAATAATCCTTTACTTGTGGGGCATCCGGGTGTAGGCAAGAGTGCCGTGGTAGAAGGTTTCGCAAAGGCATTATTCAAGGGTGATGTCCCTGCTAACCTGAAAGGGAGAATGCTCTATTTGATCTCTCTGAATTGCCTCGTTGCCGGTACAAAATACAGAGGTGAGTTTGAAGAGAGGCTTGAAGGCTTGATGGAAGATGTGCTGAAGAACAAAAATAGGATTATTGTCTTTATCGATGAAATACATACTTTACTCAATGCAGGCTCTGCAGAAGGAGCCATAGGCGCTGGAGATGCCTTAAAACCGGTACTTGCGCGTGGGGAGTTTCCATGCATTGGCGCCACGACGTTTGATGGGGCCAAATACCTTTTTAAAGATCATGCACTTTCAAGAAGGTTTAAGAAAGTAGTAATTAATGAACCTTCACCTGATGAGACACTTAGAATACTGAAAGGTATAGCCGGTTGTTTTGAGAAACACCATTCCATAAAGATAGAGGATGTAGCCTTGATGTCTGCTGCTTATTTAAGCATAAAGTATCTCCCTGATGAATATCTTCCTGGAAAGGCGATTGCCCTTATTGATGGTGCAGCGGCCTATTGCAGGATGAAGGGCGCGGGCAGGGTCAGAGAGGAGGACATAATGCTGGAAATTGAAAAAACACTTGTAACCGTTCACGGGTTCACGGGTTCAGAGGTTTAAGGTTCACCGAAAATCCGTCTGCCATCCATCGGGCCGGTCTGAACTCTGAACCTGTGAACACCTACAAACAGTTAAAATGTGAGTCGCCATTTTTGCGATGGTCTCTAAGGCAATGGAGTTTTTTACCGCTTCCGCCGGGCCGCTACCCCACACAAAAGGGCCATGAAGGGGAACAAGCACCACTGGCATTGATTGCAGGAAATGGCCGGTTCAATCGCCACCCGGGACCCGACCAAATCCCGAGGCGCCCCTTCGCCAGCTTCAATTACCTCGCCCACACACTCATGACCGATAACAAAAGGCCCCTCAACCGAAATATTTCCGATAAATCCTTTTTGATAGAGGTGCATATCTGAACCACAGATACCCACCTTCCTAATCTTCACCAGGGCCGCGTTGGGCCTGGGTTCAGGTCGTTCAGCCTCTTGCAGGCTGAATACTCGCGGCGATTCAAGAACAATACGCCTCATGACCATCTTTCATCCGATCCTGGTATGCACTCTGGTTAGTAGATTACCTTCAATTTACAGATGATAATAAGTATCAAAATCAAGGTAATTCGTGAATGCTTCATGGAGAATATCAGCCGACCTGGACAGGTTCACCGCAACATGGTGCTCGAAGCCGCTGTAACATATGAAGTGAAGCAGCGCCTGAAGATTTGGGATTTCAGCCACCCCGTAACCGCCAAAGGTGTCAAAAGGCTCATCTGTAAACCTTCCTTCTCCAATATAACTCACAAGCCTGCCGCTGGTGTCATCCGTCGAAAATCGGGCAAATGTCATGAGGCCGCTCTTAATCCTTCCGACACAGGTTCCATATGTGTTTTCCTGGCCGACATCACCGGCGATGATCTCCTGAAAACCCATGCGTACAGCGGAAAAGAAGGTTTTAGGCAGGTTGCTGCAGTGAAAGAGGACACATTTATCAGGGTCCCCCCCAAAGTTGTTGTTCCAATCAACAATAGCACTAGGGGAACCGGAAGCGAGCTGCAGGGCGTACATGGACAAGGCACCGGTTACATCTACCTCACACGCACTTGGTTTGAGGGAATCACTCATCATACTCATCACGGTACAAGGCACGATACCATAGTACTCTTCCATGGCGGTCCAGCACTGCAAGGCAGTGGCGTCAAGATCATGGTCGTTGATAAAATCATCAAGAACCACAGCCAGCTTGGCCATTTTTATCAGGAACTCCTCCTGAATGTCACCTGTAGGTATGTAATTTTTGATTGACGCTAATTTTGCCTTTACTTTCTTATCCGTGTTCTTAAGTTTTTCGACTCGGCCAAAGATTTCCGACAGGTCAATAGTTTCCACTGTAATGCCATAGTCCTCCAGGATCTTTTCGCTATAGCGGACCGTGGTGAAATTTGCCGGTCTGGCCCCGACGGCCCCGATCCGGATATTTTCCATGCCTTTGACCACCCGTGAAACCCCGATGAATTTCTCAATCTCCCTGCGAAATTCATCACTGTCCACCTTGACCGTATGGTTCATGGTCAGGGAATAAGGGATGTTGTACTGGCGCAGGTTATTACACACGGATATCTTTCCACAGAAGGAATCTCTTCGCCCTCCCATTTTAGCGTTTTTCGGATCATCCGGGCTGGCCTGAATAAGCACCGGAACCTCCAGCCTGGCCATTCTAAGTGTATCCGCCACACTGCGCTCATCCCCGAAGTTTGGCAGGGTAACAATCACCCCGTCTATTTTCTCGGAATTTTCTCTGAATATTTTGGCGCACTTTTTTGCATCATCAAATGTTTCCACCGCCCCCAGCTTGGTATCCTCAGTATCCAGGATCACCGCTTCACAGTGCATTTCTTCAAGGACCTGAAGAATCTCTTCCCGTCCTTGTTTTACAAGTTCATCAGGGAAAAACCCTCTATTGCCTATAATGACACCGAATACTGGTTTCATGAGCACCTCCTAAAAAGTGTATTTGGTCAAAATTTGAAAGCTGCCTCTTGTCTGAAGAATTGAGTTTAAAATGGTGCTTGCCTTCAAAGAGACGCAGCTGATACTGCCATCTGGTTAGAAGGAAAATCTTATTTTTCTACAAAGGCATCTGCTTCTGCCAAGGCAGTATCCATGATGGAGACGCCTTCATCTATTTCATCCTGGGTGATAATTAAAGGCGGCGCCATGATGATGACGCTGGTTGGGTTTGCGGCCATGGCGATCATACCCAGTTCAATTAGGCGTCTGGCAACCTGAAGCTTTGGATTAAGCCCTGGTCGTATTTTTGCAGATAGAGGAATCAAAGGCTCGCGGGTTTTGCGGTTTTTCACCAACTCCAGGCCGACGAAAAGCCCTAGACCGCGCACGTTGCCGATTGAGGGATGTTTATCTTTAAGCTCCCTGGCCTTATCTAAAAGGTATTTACCCATCTTTTTCGCATTCTCAATCAGGCCATCCTCCTGATAAATCTGTATTACCCTAATCGCGGTGGCGCAGGCCAGGGCATGCCCGGCATAGGTGGCCCCATGGCTGAAGAATTCCTCCTTGAAATGGTTGCCTATTTTCTTCCGGGAGATCGCTGCACCCAGTGGCACATAACCACAGGTGATGCCCTTGGCCATGGTCATGATGTCTGGAACAACTCCCCAATGATCAAGGGCGAACCACTCTCCGGTGCGGCCAAAACCGCTCATAACCTCATCCGCAATCATGAGCACGCCCCATCTGTCGCAGATTTCCCTTAATCTCGGGAAATATTCATCCGGCGGAACGATAAGGCCGTTGGAGCCGGTGACAGACTCAAAAATGATGCCCGCGACATTGTCCCCTCCGCCTTCAAGCTCGATTACCTGGTCAATATATTTTACGCACTGAAGGTCGCATTCTGGATACTTCTGCCCGAACATACAGCGATAACAGTAAGGCGATGGCACTGAGACCCATTCCGTGCCTCCGAGGACCTGGGCCCAGTTTCGTGGCTCTCCGGCGGAAAGGGTCATGGAAGCGGCTGTCCCGCCATGGTAGGAGTTATATCGCGATATGATCTTGCGGCGCCCGGTGTACTGGTGGCAAATTTTTATGGCGGCCTCATTCGCCTCAGTGCCGCCCAGGGTAAAGAAGGTTCGGGAAAGGTCGCCCGGGGTGATCTCGGCCAGCATCTTTGCCAGAAGCGCCCTGGGCCTGTTGGAAAAATTGGGCGCGAATGAACATAGGGTTTTAGCCTGCTCGCCCAGGGCCTCCAATACTCGTTCGTCCTGATGACCGATGCTGTGACTTACGAAGCACGAACTGAAATCCAGGAACTTGCGCCCGGCATCGTCGGTGAATCTTGTTCCTTTGGCTGAAACGATCCTTTTGGGCGCTTCGTCGGGTTGAAAAGACCAGGAATGAAAAAGGTTCTCGACTTCATAGCGGTCCATATCTTCCTTGGTCTCAGGGATGGTTTTCAAATCAATCATCTTTGCCTCCTTATCCTGATCTGGACTGATTGAATCTCCTTATTGAATTTCTTCAAGTAGAAGGCGGAGTTCAGTTAACCTGGTATTTCTGATCTTTGCCACCCGGGCCATTGCTCTTGATACATCCCCTAACAGAGCTTTAGAAAGTTCAGCGGCCTTCAGATAAAATTCTCGAATACCATTTTCAAGATCAAGGCTTGCTTTTAGAACTTCGCCTGAAGAGGCGTTGTTGTCAAGCAAAGGCATGACTAGCGCGCCTTCAAGTCCCTTAAAAGAAAAGCCGGTCTCTAAAGCGTCAGTGACTGCCCCGTAGTAAGCTCTTTTTATATTTTTTTCATTCTTATGGTTTTCTTTGGCAAAGGCCAGGAATGCCTCCTTTAGTTCTTTATGCTTATTGGCCCATTCTTCATAGAATTGTGCTGATTCCTGTTCAATTTTCGAGATATATGAGATAACCGCTGCAGCTGTGTTTAACTCCATCTTCGCCCCTTCCTGTTTCAAAACCACCGTTTAACGACCACTTTGCTTTCGGTAAAGAAACGGACAGCGTCTTTCCCCTGCCCGTGCAATGTTCCAAAGAATGAGTCCTTCATGCCACTGAACGGGAAGAAGGCCATCGGCGCTACAATACCGATATTGATCCCCACGTTCCCGGTCTGGACTCGATATTCAAATTCCCTGGCCCAGCCTCCATTAGAGGTAAAAATGCTGGCCGCATTTCCAAAGGGAACACTGTGAATCAAATCAAGGGCGTCATCCAGGGTTTCCGCCCTCATTATACTTGCCACCGGGCCGAAGATCTCTTCTTTTCCAATTTTCATGTCAAGAGTAACCCCTTCAAAAACTGAAGGATTCAGGAAACAGGTTTGCGGATAATCACCTTCAATCTTGATATTCCTTCCATCGAGACGCAATGTCGCCCCTTCTGCGACACCGCTTTCGATATAACCCAAAACACGTTTTTTCTTGTCTTTAGACTGGAGAGGCCCCATCTGAATACCTTCCTCCAAACCATAACCGACCTTTATCTGGAAGGCCGCTTCGGTAAAGGTATCAACAAACTTCTTGTAAAAGGCGTCATCCCTTCCCACGACCAAGGCAGTTGCCCCGGATAAACATCTCTGACCGGTATTCCCAAAAAAAGATGTCATCAGCGCGGCTATGGTTTGATCCAGGTTGCAATCAGGCATGATCACCAGAAAATTCTTGGCTCCCCCCTGAGCAATGACTCTCTTGCCAGTCTCACCGCATTTTTTATAAACTATTTTTGCGATGGGCGTGGAACCAACAAAAGTGATCCCTTTAATATCTTGATGCTCCATTAGCATGCTGGCTACTTCAGCCCCGCCATGAACCAGATTAACCACCCCCGGGGGTATATCGGTTTCATCAAGAAGTTCCTGAAGTTTAACCTGGCTGACCGGGTCATTCGGCGAAGGTTTAACAATAAAGGTGTTGCCCGTGGCAATGGCGTAAGGTAAAAACCACAGGGGAACCATAAACGGAAAATTGAAAGGCGGAATACAGGCAAATACACCCAACGGCTCCCGAATGATATACTCGTCAATGCCAGAGGCAATATCCTGAAGAGACTCCCCCATCATTAAGGAAGGAATTCCGGACGCGACTTCGCAATTTTCTATACCCCGTCTGGTCTCGCCTCTTGATTCATCAATGGTCTTTCCGTGTTCCTTGGTTTGAACAATGGACAGGTCTTCAAAATGCTCCTCAAGAAGTTCTATTAGTCTGTGGAGATATCGGGCCCGAGAAACAGGCGGGACCCTTCTCCATTCATGAAAAGCTTCGCTGGCCGCCTGAACCGCTTCATTGACTTCCTCCCTGGTTGACATGGGAACTTCAGCGACGACTTCGTCCAGAGCGGGATTTTTTACTTCCCAAATTTCTTTTGATTGTGATTCCTTCCATTCACCGCCAATAAAATTTGCCAATCTTCCAAACTCCACTTCTCCTCTCCTTTTCTAAAGAATTTCAATTTACATAGATAAAATAGCTTGCTCAAGCATCTTCTTCTCTTTTTTATGGTACGATTCGTAGTATAGAAAGCATGGCCTGGGTGTCAAGAAAGATACTTATATTTTCAAAATAAATATAATGCCTGCCAGAAACATCTAAGTACCGGATTTATTACAAACCGTATCGCCGTTGAGTGATATCAAGGAGAAAGCTGCCGGATTGAATGCGTTGCGAACATGATGAAAGACTTCCCGTTTCAATTTGGGTTGCCTTGCAAAATCAACTATTTTCTGTAATTATAGGAATTATTATTGAATTCCTTGGGTGGGGGTGACCCGGAAAATTACGAACAATTTATTTTGCACACGCAATTTTCACAAAGATTCCTATAACTGAACGGCTAGGGAAATTAGTCGAGCGCATAGAGGGGAATCTGAGGATATCAAATGTGGCAGCGATTCAGTCTCCGTCCTCGCGTATTTCTGATCGTGTCTCTCCTGATGCTTATCACCGTGGGGAGCGGGATATTTTCAATATATTCTACGTACCGTATGAACGCGCTCGTGGCGTCCATGGTTAATACAGATATCTTCGCCTTTCGGACGGCACAGGAACTGAGCAGAGCCCTGGTTATGCAAAAAGGTTACGTGACCTATTATTTTCAGGATCGGGATCCGAAGTGGTTGAAGCAGTTACAGGAGTATCATCTCGTTTTTAAAGGGTGGATTAACAAAGCCCGGGCAACCGCTATCAATGAGACCGAAAGGGATATTTTGAATCAGATCGAATTGGAATACATTCATTACCATACGGCTCGGGAACAGGTAATAAATTATTATAAAACTGAAAATCATGATGCCGGGTTTAAACTCCACCAGGAAATCCGCAGGCGTTTTTTCCATATCCATATCCTTTGCGAGAGGTTTAGAGAAGCGCACAATCAGCATATCCAACAGGTCCAAGAGGAGGTACAGTCCCAAGCCAGGTTCATGCGGAATTTGGTCCTGGCGGCCATGTCGAGTACCATTGTATTAGGCGGCTTATTAGCTTACATCCTGCTAATTCAAATCCTCAAACCAATCCGTGACCTGACCATGGAAGCGGGGCCAGCCAACAGTGAAACCCCTGTATTTGAAGGGGATGAGGTGGAGGCATTAACCAGTCGGGTGCATAATTTAATTGAGGATGTGGATCAGACGAAAACCAAGCTGGAAAGGAGCCGTGTGCATTTAGAGCAGACCGAAAAACTGGCTATGGTCGGTAAGCTCGCCGCCGGGGTGTCCCATAGTATTCGCAACCCGCTTACCTCAGTGAAAATGCGCTTATTTTCTATGGAACGCAACCTCGAACTGTCGCCAACGCTGAAAGAGGATTTCGAAGTGATTTCTGAAGAAATCCGACATATTGATAGTATCGTCCGCAATTTCCTCGAATTCTCAAGGGTACCCAAGCTCAAGATGCAGAGAATCAGTCCCTCGGACGTGGTGGATACGTCTCTTGAACTTCTGGGGCATCGTCTGGGATCCTATGGCGTAGAAGTAATGATCCAGCGTAAAGCAAGGCTTCCTGAAATTTTTGTTGATCCAGACCAGATGAAAGAAGTGCTGATCAACCTGGTTGAAAATGCCCTCGAAGCCATGGTGAGCGGCGGCCACATCAGGATTGAGGAAGAAGAACAAATCATTGAGTCGTTGGGAAAGACTGTGGTTATCAAGGTCAGGGATAATGGCCCGGGGATCCCCCAATCCGTGCAAGACAGCGTGTTTGAGCCTTTCTTCAGCACAAAGGAGGAAGGCACAGGCCTGGGTCTGAGTATCGCCACCCGGATCGTAGAGGAACACGGCGGCTGGCTGGATCTTAGCTCGGAGGAAGGTGAAGGCACAACTTTTATCATCACCCTGCCTTTGAAGGAGGATGAGGTTTGAACAAGATCCTGATCGTTGACGACGATCCTCAATTACGACATAGCTTTGAAAAACTCCTGACCGATGAAGGGCATGTTGTAAAGACCGCACCCAGCGGCGAGCTGGGGCTCGAACTCTTTCGCAATGATGAGTTCGATCTGGTAGTGATGGATGTTCGCCTGCCCGGGATTAATGGTCTTGAAACCTTTGAAACCATACATGAAATTGACCCCAAACTCCCGGTTATTATCATGACCGCTTACAGCACGACTGAAACGGCTATTAAAGCAACCAAGCTGGGTGCGTTCGATTATGTGCTGAAACCCTTTGAAATTCCTGAGATGTTGAATTTGATCCAGCAGGCACTCGAAGCCGGGCATTTTATGCGTTCACCTGTGGAGATGGATGGGTTACCGGATACAATTACCTCTGATGCCATTATCGGCCGAAGCAAGGCAATGCAGGAGGTTTACAAAGTCATCGGCCGGGTGGCCTCGACCGATGCGACCGTGCTCATCCGGGGCGAATCAGGCACGGGCAAGGAACTGGCCGCCCGGGCCATCTACCAGCACAGTCAGCGTGTCAATAAGCCTTTCCTGGTGATTAACTGTGTGGCCATCCCCGAAACCTTACTCGAAAGCGAACTGTTTGGTTATGAAAGAGGAGCCTTCACCGGAGCGACTCATCGTCGCCTGGGAAAAATCGAACAGGCCAATGGGGGAACAATATTCCTTGATGAAATCGGGGACATGCCGGTTTCCATTCAGGCCAAGATTCTGCGCCTGCTTCAGGAAAAGAGTATTGAACGCCTGGGCGGACGAGAACCGATTGATGTGGATGTGCGCATTATTGCATCCACAAATCGTGACCTCGAAGCAGCCATCGAGGAAGGACGCTTCCGGGTGGATCTTTACTACCGCCTCAAGGTGGTCACACTCCGGCTTCCGGCCTTGCGAGAACGAAAGGAGGACGTTCCGCTCCTCGTTGATTATTTTCTTGCCCGTCTTGCCGATGAAATGGGTATTGACAATCCAGGCTTGATTGATGAGGCCAGGACTATCCTGGAAAATTATGCCTGGCCTGGCAATGTTCGTGAACTGTCTAATATCATTCAAAAGGCCTTAATTTTTAATCGAGGAGGACTCATCGGCCCGGAAGATATCACCCCGGCCATCAAGGATAGTGACAAGGTAAGTCAACTGACAGATACTGAAGATGAGGAGTTCATCCGAAAATGGATCCAGAAGGCCTTGGCCTTAAAAAGCAGCCCGAATCTATTCAATACCATCACGGACCGTTTCGCCAGTATGCTCACCAGTGAGGCCTTAAAACTCGCCGGTGGCAACCGCACCCGAGCCGCAGAAATTCTGGGAATTTCCCGCCCGACCCTCCTTTCTAAAATCGAAAAATATCAACTCAAGATCGAAACTGAAGTCAAGCGCCGTTGATCCATTCGCTCCATGAAATTTTTTTTTTACAATTTGTAAAGATTTCTGACAGAGTCTGCCTTGGTTACCCTTGAATCTCTTTTAGCCTCACCGGCTATTTATATGTTATTTCAATCAATTAAACTGTTTGCCTTCCTCAGCCTTCCTGTTGGTACAGCTTATGCTCTTACCCAGAGTAGTTGTTCTTTAAAAAATGTGGATAATATGAAACAAGTGGTTGTAATCTGGATAAAATTATTCTAACTAAAATTCGCCTTCTGCCTGAAACGGAGAGTCCTTAGCGAACCCCAGCATGAAATAAATATCAACATAAATGACAGTGAAACCGTTAAGGTGGCATGACGAAAAAATTCAATATACTGCTTTCTGATCGCAACCATAATATACGTGAGTTTCTCCGCCGCGAACTGGTTAAAGAAGGATATCGGGTTGACGAGGCTAAAGACGCCTGGGAAATACTGAAGTTAGTCCTTGCAGAGAAACCTCCCGATCTTTTGATCCTGGACCCGGAACTGCCTTATGTAAGGGGGCTAGGGATATTTGAGAAACTCGAACTTCGCAAACCTTCTTTACCTGTAGTTATTCACACGTTCGATATCGAAGAGGCAAAGTCTCTCCCCCTTAAGTTTACGGTGGCGATTGTAGAGAAGAAGGGAAACAATATTGATCGCATCAAGAGTGTAATTGCTGATTTGTTGAGAAAGTCTTAGCGCTGGAGTTTCATACACCCGATGAAGCTCTAGGGAGGGAAGCAGGCAGGCTTATAATGTTGATCTTCTTTACTACCTTAGAAATAGCCACAGGAGAAATATAGAAAGGCGCGGCCCTTGATTCACACGCGCACCTCCATCAACACCATACCTTGAAAGAACAAAAGTATTTTTTTTCTAGATGTCATGTCCCTGTTATAATCTCGTCCCACACAGATTTATCAATCTCTCATACTTAACGGATCCCCAGTAGGCAGACCAAGCTCTCTGGCCCTCAGGACCCGGCGCAAAATCCTGCCGCTGCGTGTCTTGGGCAGCTCCTTAAGGAAAGCCACTTCTAAAAGTGGTATTTCAGACGAAAGGTTGGCCTTAACAAACTCCTTGATCTCCTGGCTTAGCCGGTTGGAGGGAGTGTAGCCCTGTTCCACGGTAACGAAGGCCTTGATATAAGGCTGGATGGGCCTGGATATCATGGAAATAACAGCCGCTTCACTGACAGCAGGATGATGGCAAAGAACCTGCTCGACCTCGAACGGACCAACCAGCTTGTCTCCAACCTTTACCAGATCATCATTACGGCCCTGGTGAAAAAAATAGCCATCCTCGTCTCTTACGGCCAGATCCCCGGTGAGAAACCAACCTTTGAATCGGAGGTATTTGTTAAACCTCTTTTCATTGCGCCAGATACCGGTCATCATCGCAGGCCAGTCCAATTTAAAGGCCAGCTCGCCCATGGTTAAGATGGGCAATGGTTCCCCATCGTCAGAAACGATCACCGCCTCAACCCCTGGCACGGGTCTGCCCATAGAACCCGGTTTACATTCAAGGGAGGGGAAATTGGCCAGACAGATCATCCCTGTCTCAGCCATCCACCAGTTTTCATGGGGAGAAAGCTTGAGGTTCTTTTTAACCCAGAAGAAATATTCCGGAGCCAGGGACCTGCCTCCAGTGGCAATATGACGCAGCGCGGACAGGTCGTAACGATCGGGCAGGTCTTCGCCGGCTTCCACGAGGCCCTTAATGCGCTGCGGAGTGGTATACCAGACCGATACATGATGACGCTCCAGGGTCCGGTACCAGGTGGAAGCTGAAAACGGATCACCTTGAACCACTGAAGTGACACCGCACAGCCAGGGACAAAATACACTATAGACTGTTCCTGTCACCCAGGCAGGATCGCCGTCAGTCCACAACACACTGTCCTCTGTCAGGTCAAGCACATCCCGGCCTGTCACCATGTGCCCCACCATGTCGCGATGGGCATGGACCATAGCATTGGGCGGTCCGGCCGCCCCGGATGTATAGATAAGATAGAGCGGTGCATCGGCCGGGAGCCATCTGGGAGGACACTCATTTTCAAAACGTTGAAGGTGGTCTTTCAGGATGATCTCCTGAGGGAAGTGGCCAAGGGCTGGACCTTCGGTTAAATAAACATATTCCACACCCTCCATGGCATCGTCTGGCAACCTTTCAGCCAGATCAGGATGCGTGAGAATCGCCCGCGGCTCTGCGTTTCTTAAACGAACTTCCAGTTCGGCATAGTTAAAAGTTGAATAAAGAGGAGAAAAAATCACTCCCAAACGGGCGCAGGCCAGCATGGCTATATATATCTCCGCACACATGGGCAGGAAAATGAAAAACCGATCTCCTGCCTCAAGGCCATGTTCGATCATCAAATTGGCCAGTTGACTGGATTTTTCCTTAAGGTCTTGATAGGTGAAATACTGAACCTGCCCGGCGTTCTCAAAGATCAGCGCATTCCGGTCCCGTTTGTCAGGGTCCTCGGTCCACCTGTCAATGGCCTCGTATACGATGTTGATCTTCCCGGTCTTGTGCCAAGAAAAATACTTCTCTTCCTCCTTCCAGGAAAAAGTCCGATAAGCCAGCTCATAATTTTTAAGGTTCGCATCGGGATTTTGGGCTGCTATTCTGGCCTTCATAACATTCTCCGATTCTTACTGGTTTCCTGCCTTATGCTCCTATCTGCCCACACCCCGTACTCGGCGTGAATCCGGGCGGCCTTGGTCACGAGCTCTTCTCCCTGGGGTGTGAATGGATGCGGGAGTTCAGCCCTGGGTTCTTCGGCGATCAAAGCCCTCAGAACTTCCCGAACCGAACCGGCCAAGGCCTTCAGGTCGTAGCCGCCTTCAAGGGCCAAGAGAATGGGAGGATCCCCCACCTCAGCCGCTAAATCCATGATCAATTGAGTTAGCCAACCGTATCCCTGCTCGGTAAAGTCGGTTCGGCCGAGAGGGTCATCGCGGTGGCCGTCAAAACCCGCGGCAACGAGGATGATCTGAGGTCGGTAATTCCTGATAATAGGACCGAGAATATCCCGGTAACAGTGAAGGATGTCCTCATCTCCCAGGTTTTTAAACAGGGGGACATTAACCGTGTATCCAAGTCCCGGCCCCTGGCCAGCATCTTCCCAAGCGCCGGTCTGAGGAAAAGTGAAAACATAGTGTGAGGAAAAATAAAAAATTTCTTTCTGATTGTAAAACAGGCGCTGCAAGGCGTTACCATGATGAATGTCCCAATCCACGATCAGAATGCGGTCCAATCCATAAACGCAAAGGGCTTGGAGGGCCGTGACTCCCAGGTTGTTGAAAATGCAAAAACCGCTGGCCCGGTCTGGCAGAGCGTGATGTCCTGGAGGCCGGATCAAGGCAAAAGCCGCCTCGCACCGGCCAGACATAAGGGCATCCAGGGCCTGAAGGCAGCCACCTACAGCCAGAAAGGCGGCCATATATGTCTTGGGGCTGGCCGGCGTGTCGGGCGACAGGTGGGTGAACTCATACTCGGCAGTCTTGAGGATTTTTTCAATATAAATTGGAGTATGAACCAGTTCCAGCACGTCCATAGCCGCTGGCTCGGGCTTGATATTGGTCAATGTACCCGAAAAATTCGTGTCCAGCATCTGATGGATAGCCTTTAAACGGTTGGGGTGTTCAAGGCTTACCAAGCCGGTCTTATGTTCTAAAAAACGATCATCTCTGATGGTACAAACTCTAGACGCCATACTTCCAATCACAACCTCAAAATCATAGTGCGCTCCCAGCTCCCGCTTCCATGAAACTGGAAGTTGAACTTCTTATATAAACCAATCGCCCTCAGATTATAGCTTTCCACGGTCAGCCACACGAGTTCAAGTCCAAGCTCGATAGCCTTATCCCGTCCCGCCTGAGTGAGTTCCGTGCCTAGACCCCGGTTTCTAAAAGGCTCACTGACAAAGATCATAAACTCAGCGTCTTTCTTTTTTAAATCCGGCAGAAGGGCAGCATGACCGACCACCTCGTTGTCCTTCCAGATTAAAAAGTTCACCCCGTTCTCAAGAAGGCCGTGCACCCACTCTCGGCGGATCTGGCTGTTTTCCGGAGGCAAACCCTGAAGCGCCCTCTTCGGTTCAAACAGGTCGTACATCTTTAAAAGATATTGAAAATCGCTCTTATCACAGAGCCCAACCTCAAAGATGCTGCCCGTTTTGTCCAGAAATTTCGTTCGAAGGCAAACTGTGTCCATAAACAACTCTGGTAAAAAGATAGAATTACACGCCTGAACCTAAGACCTCTTTAACACTCCCTAACAAATTACAATGAACGGCCGATCTCTTATTAATAATGATGCTACCTTCTTTCCGGTCAACCGCGATCTTTAATCAAATCCTCTATGGCCGCCGGATCGGCCAGGGTCGAAATGTCATCCAGTTGATCAAACTGCCCCAGTGCGATCTTGTGGAGTAAGCGATGCAGGATTTTGCCGCTCAGAGTCTTGGGTAGTGAGGATGCAAATTTAACCATGTGAATTGTGGCAATCGGCCCAATCTTCAAACGAACCAGATCAACTAACTCCTGCTTCAGTTCATCAGACCTGGTCGCGCCGGTGTTAAGTGTAACAAAGGCCCAAATACACTGCCCTCGATCCGGGTCTGGCACTCCCACCACCGCCGCCTCAGCAACCTGATCGTGCTGGACCAGAGCGGATTCAAATTCAGCCGTGCCCAGGCGGTGGTTGGAAACGGTAATGACATCATCAAAGCGGCCCAAGATCCAGTAATACCCATCCTCATCCACCCTGGCTTCATCGCCGGTGAAAAACAGGTTTGGAACGATGGAAAAGTAAGTTTCCTTGAACTGGTAATGGTTGTTATAGACCGTGCGGGCCATACCGGGCCACGGCCTTTTAATGAAAAGCGCTCCTTCCTGATCAGGATACTGAATCTCTGCGCCGGTATTCAGATCAAGAATAACCGGTTCAACCCCAAAGAAAGGCAAGGCGCATGAACCGGGTTTCAGGGGTGTCACTCCGGGTAAGGGTGTAATCATGTGGCCGCCCGTTTCGGTCTGCCACCACGTATCCATGATAGGCGCCCAATCCCGGCCGATATGATGGTAATACCACTTCCATGCCTCCGGCGTTATGGGTTCACCCACTGTACCCAGAAGTTTGAGAGAGGTGATGTCATGTCTTTCAACATACTCGCCGCTCTCCTTAGCTAAAGAGCGTATAACATCAGGAGTAGTATAAAGCTTTTCCACCTTATACTTTTCCACGATCTGCCAGCAGCGATCAAAATTCGGGTAGAGAGGCACACCCTCGAATAGCACGCTGGTCAGGCCATTAAGCAGGGGCCCATAGACGGAGTATGTGTGACCGGTGATCCAGTCAATATTTGCCATGCACCAAAAGATTTCGTTCTCTTTCAGGTCAAAGACCAGCCTGGTGGTCATGGCGGCGTAAAGCAGATAGCCGCCGTGGGTGTGGACCATTCCTTTGGGCTTGCCTGTGCTCCCACTTGTGTGAAGAATAAATAAAGGGTCTTCTGCGTCCATAGGTTCAGGCGGAATAAAATCAGGCAGGTTCGCATCGGCCACGGCTTCCTGCCACCAGACTTCATGGGCTGATTCAAGGCCATGGTTCAACCCACGGCGACCATAAACGATAACGGTTTCCACTTCAGGAGACCGCTTCATAGCCTCATCAACGACAGTCTTAAGCGGAATCCACTTGCCGCCACGATACCCTCCATCGGCCGTCAGAACCACTTTGGCTCCGCAATCTTTTATACGGCTGGCCAGGGTTTCGGCACTGAGTCCAACAAAGACCGCGCAATGGATTGCGCCGATACGGCTGCAGGCCAGCAAGCTCACAGGCAGCTCCACAATCATGGGAAGGTAAATGACGACGCGGTCGCCCTTTTGAACTCCTCTGGACTTCAGCACCGCCGCCAGTTTGTTCACCTGCTGATAAAGATCCTGATAGGTAACGACGCCGGATTCCTCAGGATCATCTCCCTCCCAGTAATAGGCAACCCTGTCCCGCAGGCGAGGGAGATGCCGGTCGAGACAATTATAGCTAGCGTTGAGGACTCCGCCGCCAAACCATTCAAACCGGGCTTCCTCGAAATCGGCTTTCAGAACAAAATCCCACGGCTTATCCCAGGTCAGATATTTCTCAGCCTGTTCCGCCCAAAACGCCTCAGGTTCTTGCAGAGACTTCCGGTAAAGAATATCGTATTCCTTAAGGCTTTTAATGTGGGCGAACTCCTGAAACTCTTCTAAATGAGCGTCATACCACTTTAAAGTGTCTTTCATGCCTCAATTTCCCGTACTCGATTTCTGCTAAATAGAAGCGAAATCCTGTTATTGCTTGACATCCAAGTAAAAGAATACCCTCATCCTCTTATGCCTGCAAGCAGAATCATTTTAAGTTTCTGAAGGTTGAAACGAGGGAAGGGCTCTGAATTCGTGAAAAAATTGAAGGAACTATGGGCGCGTTCATAGATTTCACGCACCGATCGGTTGTGGACTAGCCGGCGTCCGGATCGCCTGGAAGTGAAGAACATTTAATGGCTCATGTAAAAAAAAATTCAAGCTGTTAGCCTTTTATGAGAGGGGGTGACAAGAGCAATCCCGAACGGTTACGTATGTTACATTATCAGTGCATCTAAGTTATTAACAACTTTGATGCGATGAAGGCCGCCTTCATCTTTATGGGAGGTTATCTAAGAAACATCAGATGCAATGATAAGTTAGGGAATCCTTAAAGTTGGTATTTAGAGATAGCATAACCCAGTTGGTCTTCAATAATCCAGAGGAAATATTGCAGTATGACTGCTGCTGAAAATCTATCCTATCCAAGCGAGTTGGATTTCATATTCTCGGCGAAGCCTTGACATGAGCTGTATTGAGTTATTTTTTCTGCTTGCTTTTTTCAACTAAATCTAAATAATCCCTGTAGCTGATGATGACCGAAACGGGTTTGCCATGACGGTCCACCACAAACCTTTTGCCTTCCACTGACGTTTGATGAAGGATTTCTCCAAAAATCACCTTGGCTTTGGTAGCTGCGATCGGTTCCAAATCCTCGATTTTAATTTTTGTCAAAGGTATAACCTCTTTAAAACCTTTAATCTCTTAGATGCTTATCTATATTCCTACAATATGTCTTTAAAATCAATCTCTTTTTTAGATCCGGGCTATTGATCTCTTAGAGGCCATACCGGCGGAGCATTTGTCGAAGGTGGCGAGCTTAAGGTCCTCTCTTTAGCCGGGCCTGTCTGACATCAAAATGGTTGAGAGAATATGAGTAAATATTTTAGGGGGCTTCTAAAATTGAGCCGTTAAAATAGCTTCGTCTAGAAAATCTGTGGGTGAACGATTGAGCCCATTTGAGATAACAAACTGTTTTTTCATAGAAAATTATACGTCAGGAGCAAATATTTTTCAGTCTCAGATGATAAGCGTTGGCCGGTTCGGCGGTGCGATGAGAATGGGCCTCTAAAAAGCTCGTCGGAATTGCGCCGCCGAACCGGCCGGCGCTCCGGAGATAAAAATATGGTTTGACAACACACAGATTTTTTCAAAGAACCAAAAAATAATTTGTCAAGGGTGAACGATGTGGGCGCCTTCACCCCTGACAAGTCAACTAAACAAAGGCCGCCTCAATTAAGCGCCTCCTGATTTACTAATACATTAAAAAGTAACAAATTGTTTTATTTCTTAATCAAGATTATTTCCCTGCACTGGCTTAAAAGCTCTAGTCAGACGTTTGGCTCGGCCCCCTTTCAGCTTGGTTTGTTGCGACAGTCGACACCATAGGGGCTATCATTTCTTCAATCGGGCCCTTACGTCTTTTCAGGGTCAGAGCCAGGCCGGCGCCCACCAGGAGCATGATCCCGGCCAGGATGAATGAGGAATCAAAGCTGCCTGTGGCTGTCTTGAGCATCTGGGATAGCCGCCCCATGACAAAACCGCCCACTCCCCAGGCTGTGAAAACCAAGCCGTAGTTTATGCCAAAGTCCCGAAGGCCCCAGTAATCCTTGGTAAAGGAGGGGAAGAGTGCGAGATTGGTGCCATAGTTGAATCCGATTATGGTTGTCAGCACAACCAAGGCCACGGCACTGTTGACTTTCATCAGGGGGATGGCGATAAACATGAGCACGGCCTGAAATGTCAGCATGATGACCAGTGTTAACTTGCGGCCGATGCGGTCGGAGATAATTCCAGCCAGGATGCGACCGGAGGCGTTGCCCACGGCCATCAAGGCCACGACCAGGAAAGCCATTTCGCCGAGGCTCTTTTTAGCCATGCCTGCCACCGAGCCGATGACCATCAGCCCTGCCCCAGCGCCGATGAAATAGGACAGCCATATGATATAGAATGATCCTGTCTTTAGCATCTGACCCGGACTGAAAGCGTCTTCTAAAACCGGGGCAGCCGGGTTTGTGTCCGCCGTCGAGGTGCCGGGCACATAGCCTTGGGGAGGGTTTGTCAAAAGAAGGGCCAGGCCGCAGACGACGATAAAAAAGGCCACGCCAAAAAATAGCATTGCACTTTGCAGTCCCCAGACGCCAACGAGATATTTGGACAATGGGGCGATGTACACCGAGGCCAGGCCGAATCCCGATACAACCAGTCCAGCAATGAGACCGGTCCTGGCCGGGGGGAACCATTTCAGGGCCGGAGGTGTGGCCGAGGCGTATCCAAAGCCGATGCCAACGCCTGCCAGCACCCCGAATCCTAAAATCCAAACAATATAGCTGGCCGTTTGAGAAATCCAGATGAATCCGATTCCAACCAGAATTCCTCCGATGATGGCGGTGATACGCGGTCCAATTTTATCCTGACACTTGCCTGCCAGAATCATGGTAAAAGCAAAAACGATGCAGCATATGGCATAAGGGTCGTTCAAAGAGGCTGGAGACCAATTGAAGCTGCCCGGCCCACCGGTCTCGATGGATTTCTTGATAGCTTCCTTAAAAATGGACCAGGTATAGAGAATCCCCAAAGCCAGGTTGATCCCTGTACCGGAAAACGTGACAACCCAACCCCTGTTCCGGCTCGCTGAGGTCATATCTTTCCCCTTTCTGAAGGTTGTTCAGGTTGGTGGGCCAGGACCATCAAGGTCCCGGCCCCTGGGAATCACTCTTGTAGGCTCTGACGTCCTTCGATCAAGGCTTGCAGGACCTCGGGATCGGCGATGGTTGAGGTATCGCCAAGGTCGGTTGTTATCCCGGCAGCGATCTTCTGAAGGATGCGGCGCATAATTTTGCCGCTGCGGGTCTTAGGCAGGCCGCTGGCCCACTGGATCACGTCAGGATTGGCAATGGGTCCAATCTCCTTTCTAACAAGCTGTACAAGCTCTTTTTTCAGTTCCTCCGAAGGCTCAACCCCCGTGTTCAGAGTAACAAAGGCATAGATGCCTTGGCCCTTGATCTTGTGGGGGAAGCCAACGACCGCGGCTTCGGCTACCTCAGCATGGAGAACCAGAGCCGATTCGATTTCCGCGGTGCCGAGGCGGTGGCCGGAGACGTTGATGACGTCATCAATGCGGCCGATGATCCAGAAGTAACCATCCTCGTCCTGCTTGGCTCCATCGCCGGTGAAGTACATGCCAGGCGCCTGGCTGAAGTAGACCTCCTTAAATCGCTCGTGGTCGCCGTATAGCGTCCGCGCTATGCCTGGCCAGGAGCGTTTGATGAACAGAGCCCCTTCCTGGTTCGGGTATTGAACGGGCTCACCAGTCTCAATGTCCATTATGACCGGCTCTACGCCAAAGAAAGGGAACGAGCAGGAGCCGGGCTTAATCGGCCCCACACCGGGCAGAGGGGTAATGAGGATGCTGCCTGTCTCGGTCTGCCACCAGGTGTCCATAATCGGACACCAATCCCGGCCAATGTAATGATAGTACCATCTCCAGGCCTCGGGATTGATTGGCTCGCCCACGGTCCCAAGAAGCTTGAGCGTGGAAACATCATGTTTCTGCGCCAACTCCGCCCCCTCTTTGGCAATGGCCCGGATGGCCGTGGGCGCGGTGTAAAACTTATTGACTTTATATTTTTCCACCACGGCCCAGAAACGATCGAAGGCCGGGTATGAGGGGACGCCTTCGAACAGGACCGATGTCAGACCTTCGATCAGAGGACCGTAAACAATGTAAGTATGGCCGGTGACCCAGCCAATGTCCGCGGTGCACCACCAGACTTCATCATCTTTGAGATCGAAAACAAGCCTGACCGTCATGGCCGCCTGCAAGAGGTAGCCAGCGTGCGTATGAAGGACCCCTTTGGGCTTGCCAGTGGAACCGGAAGTATAAAGGATAAACAGCGGATCCTCAGCATCCATGCGTTCGGGCTCGACGTAATCGGGCAAGTCGGGCTGAGCCAGCGCTTCGTGCCACCAAACATCCAGGTCCGAATTAACATTAATATCCAGATCACAATGCTTATAAATAAGAACCGCCTCAACTTCGGAAACCCCTTCTAACGCTTTATCCACGTTTGCCTTAAGGGGGATGGCCCTGCCACCCCGGAAGCCGCCGTCCGCAGTGATGATGATGCGCGGTTTACAATCCTCGATCCGGTCGGCCAGGGACTCGGCGCTGAAACCTCCAAAGACCACAGAGTGGATAGCCCCGATTCTGGCACAAGCCAGCATGGCAACTGGTAATTGAAGGATCATAGGCATGTAGATAATGATCCGGTCGCCTTTATTAATACCCCGGGACTTCAAAAAGGCGGCCAGCTTATTAACCCGCTCATATAAATCCCGGTAGGTGATAGCTTCTGATTTCTCCGGGTCATCACCCTCCCAGTGATAGGCCACCTTATTTCCTATCTTATCCAGATGGCGGTCGAGACAGTCGTATGACGCGTTTAACATCCCACCGCCGAACCATTCAATATTGCCTTCATATAAGTCTTCGCGCAACACGAAGTCCCACTCCTTGAACCAGGTGAGGTGTTTTTTCGCCTGCTCAGCCCAAAAGGTATCCGGGTCTTCCAATGACTGCCGGTACATTTCCTCATACTGTTCCTTGCTGTTCACATAAGCAACTTTTCTATACTCGTCCAGATGGACGTCATACCATTTCTGTTCGGTTTCCATACATTCCTCCTCCTTTCAGGTTTAACCTTATATATATCGCTTTACCAAACGTCAATAGCTAAAGATTGACCAAGCAAGGAAAGTAAATTACATCCAAGCCGGTCACTCTGTCGCCATAACATTATTGAAAAAGGTTTTTCCATAACCACGGAATCATCTGTTCATAATAACCCGCTCTGTAAAGGCACAGGGGCTGAAGTTAAAATTCGCGGCTATCTGTCAAAATGGCCCCTGTGCACCTGCCTCAAATCGTCACTAATGACAAACCGAGCCCCAGAGTCAAACCTCGCTGGCTCAGATATGAGAGAAAATTCATTGCAGGCTTGGCCTGGCCTTATTAAATCAGCCTCTTTATCCAATACCTCCCCCTGACTGTGCGTTTGATCGAACACGGTGCTAGGCCGCATCGCTCTGTTTATCTCTGTTAAGACGACACTATCACCCTGTGTTGTTTTTCGCCAGTCTCCATCCCAGTTTAAGCAAAACCCAGGCCAAGAAACCTCTACCGAACGCCTGACACTAACTAATTTTTATTAGTGAACTACCACCGAGCGAGCTCGGTGGCTCCTAGGCCGAACAAGTTCGGCTGATCGCTGTGTGCTGACTATGCCAGCACACTACGATTATTATGGGACTCGCTGTCCCCTAAAACCCCTGCTCATAGCGGATGCCATTCATCCCACAAGCAAGCTTGTGGGTTTTCTGGCATAATTATATATAATGATCTTTATTCATCTTAGCATCCTCGTTATCGTGGTTGTCTCGATATTCATATCAAGACACCTGATTAAAAAACTTTTTACAACCCGTAAAAAAAGCTGACACCTTAACTAACCTTGGTTTGGAGCATCGCACCTCACTCCCAAAAAAAACAAATAATTATATATATTAAGAAGTTGGTAATCTAAAGGCGTGTAATTCCCTGCCAAAACAATCGCTCTGGCACAAGCCGGCCATAACTACCGCCCAGGTATCACAGTCTTATCTATCTGATATCTAATTTATTTTAATGTTTGGCACTTATGCCTTTTCGGTAATATCAACCATCTCCTTGGCATAGATTTTGATAAAATACCAAAATAGATAGGGCTTCATGACATGCCTCCACCCTGCTGAGCTAGAACTGAAAAGCGGGATTTCTGAAGATCATAAAGGGGCCTTATCGAGTATTGAAAACCGTGCCTGGCGTGCCAGGATCAAATTTTTTCTTGATTGCTTTAGAGGAGGAAGATTCGATGTTACAAGGGGCAGCCTTGAATTCGGAAAAAGTCAAGGAGCAGGAATTCACGGCTGAAGAGCTGGCCGCTGTTGATACTATCATTGAGCGCTACAAACTGAAACCCGGATCACTCATCCCTATTCTGGAGGAGATTCAGGAAACCATTGGATACCTTCCGAAATTAATTCAAAAGAGGGTCGCCCTTGACCTGAAAATTCCTTTCACTGAAGTATACGGGGTCGTTACCTTCTACTCATTTTTTACGATGGCGCCCAGAGGCAGGCATACCATTCGAGTTTGTCTGGGCACGGCTTGCTATGTCCGGGGAGGCCAAAAGAACCTTGACATGCTTACTAAAATCTTAAAAGTGGCTCCCGGGGAAACTACTGATGATAGACGTTTTTCGCTGGAAACAGTCCGTTGCCTGGGGGCATGCGGTTTAGCCCCCACCATGATCATTGATAACGATACTTATCGCCAGGTGAAATCTTCCAGGCTCTCCGACATCATCAAGGACTACGACTGATCAAGGAGCAAACTGATGTTAAAGCTGAAGGTAAAGGATCTCGACCGAATGAAAAAGGAGGTCCTTAAATCGTCGGCCTTGAAGGCGGCAAATAAAAAGGCCCGAATCACAGTGCATATGGGAACCTGCGGCATCTCCTCCGGTGCAGATAAAATTTATAAAACACTTAAGGCAGAGCTGGATCGCTCAGGAAGTGATGGAATCTCCATCGTTACCTCCGGATGCGCTGGTATCTGCAACAAAGAACCACTGATCACGGTAGAGAGACTGGGAGAGGAGCCCATCAAGTACGCGGAATTAACCGAGGAAAAAGCTCGGGAAATCTTTCAAAAGCATGTCTTGAACGGACAGTTGCAGACCGACTGGGTATTTGCCAGGGGATGGGAACAAAAGGATAAGGATTTTAAAAAGCCGCCTAAACCTGGTACTGAGGACATCTCTTCTATCCACGACATCCCGTTCTTCGACTTGCAGGAACTCCGTGTCATGCGAAACCGCGGTCTGATTCAGGCGGAGAGTATCGAGGAATACATTGCCAGGGATGGATACGCCGCAGCAGCCAAGGCCCTGCACAAGATGACCCCTGATGAGATCATCGGCGAGATAAAGGAGTCCGGGCTGAGAGGTCGTGGAGGGGCTGGATTTCCTACCGGCATGAAACTGGAATTTACAGCCAGATCAAAAGGAGAAATCAAGTTCGTCCTGTGTAACGCTGATGAAGGCGACCCTGGAGCCTTTATGGATCGTTGTGTCTTAGAGTCTGACCCCCATGCGGTCATCGAAGGCATGATTATCGCGGCCAGAGCCATCGGGGCTCACCAGGGCTATATCTACTGCCGCGCGGAATATCCGTTAGCGGTCAAGATGTTGAATCTCGCCATCGAAAAGGCCCGAAACTACGGGCTTCTGGGCAACGATATCCTTGAATCCGGATTCGCATTTGATCTCGAAGTTTATCGTGGCGCTGGCGCCTTTGTCTGCGGCGAGGAAACGGCGCTCATGACCTCCATTGAAGGCAAACGAGGCGTGCCCAGGCCCAGGCCGCCTTTTCCCGCTGTCCAGGGCCTGTGGAAGAAACCCACGGTGCTCAATAACGTTGAAACCCTAGCCAACATTGCCCAAATCATTCTCCACGGCGGTAAATGGTACGCCAGCCTCGGCACCCAGAGGAGCAAGGGGACCAAGGTCTTTGCCCTCACTGGAGATGTCAATAATGTGGGACTCGTGGAAGTGCCTATGGGGATGCCAATTGGGACCATTATTTATGACATCGGGGGAGGTATTCCCAATGGAAAACGGTTCAAGGCGGTTCAGTTAGGCGGTCCTTCTGGCGGGTGCATACCGACTGAGCATCTCAATGCGCCAGTGGACTACGAATCTATTATAGACCTGGGCGCTATCGTCGGATCGGGCGGCATGATCGTCATGGACGAGGATAAGTGCCTCGTGGACGTGGCCCGATTCTTCATGGAATTTTGTGTCGAGGAATCCTGCGGGAAATGCACGGCCTGCCGGGTGGGCACCCGGAAGATGCTGGAGATATTGACCAGAATCTGTGAGGGACAAGGCAGGGAAGGCGACATTGAAACCCTGGAGAAGTGGGCTGAAATCGTTCAAAACACGGCCCTGTGCGGCCTGGGACAGACGGCGCCCAATCCGGTATTGTCCACCCTTCGCTACTTTCGGGATGAGTACGAAGCCCATATCCGTGATAAGCGATGCCCGGCGGTGGTATGTTCCAATCTTTTCAAGACACCCTGCCAACATGCCTGTCCAGCCGAGATGGATGTCGTAAGTTACGTGGCTCTGGTTCGTGCGGGACGGTTAGATGACGCCTATAAAGTGCTTCTAAAAACCAACCCCTTCCCCTCGGTATGCGGCAGAGTCTGCAACCACCGATGTGAATCTAAATGCAGGCGAGGCACCCTGGATCAGCCTGTCAGTATCAAATTCCTGAAACGCTTCATCACAGACAATGGCTCTAAACCTGAGGTTGAGAAGGTACCGGTGACACGGCAAGAAAAAATCGCCGTTATCGGCGCAGGCCCATCGGGTATGACAGCGGCACGAGAACTGGCGTTAAGAGGTTACGCTGTCACGGTCTTTGAAGACCTTCCCCAGGCTGGAGGAATGCTTCGTTGGGGAATCCCTGAGTACCGTCTTCCGAGGGATATTCTTCAGGCCGAGATTGATAATATCCTTACTCTTGGCGTAGAACTCTGTTGCAACACAAAGGTTGGCAGAGAAGTCTCCTGGGAGAGTATCCGTAAAGACTTCGATGTTATTTATCTGTCGATCGGCGCCCAAAACAGTACCAAACTTTCAGTAGAAGGCGAAGACCTTGCAGGCGTTGTCGGAGCTGTGGAATTTTTACGCGAATTGAACATGGGCGGGAACCCCTCTGTTGGGAAGCGCGTGGCGGTCATCGGGGGCGGCAATTCGGCCATTGACGCCTCACGTTGTGCTTTAAGATTGGGCGCCGAGGAGGTCATGATACTTTATCGAAGGTTACGTCCGGATATGCCCGCCCAGGAAGAGGAAATTGAGGCGGCTGAAGATGAAGGCGTAAAAATAGAATACCTGGTAAAGCCCCTGCGTTTTTTAAGCAATAACGGCCGCGTGCGAAAGGTTGTTTGCCAGAGGATGTCATTAGGTGACTTCGACGCCAGTGGAAGAAGAAAGCCGGTGCCAATAGAAGACGATTACCGCACTCTGGATGTGGATCAAGTAATCGTGGCTACCGGGCAGTCAACCGATCTCGCCTTCGCTGTCCAAAACGGAGATATCAATGTCTCCAAAAGGAATCTCGTGGAAATCGAGGCAGGAACATGCACGCGCGCAGGTGAAGCCATGATATTTGCGGGAGGAGATGTCGTCACAGGTCCCGATACTGTGATTGGGGCGATTGCAGCAGGACGGAAGGCAGCCGCTGAAATCGATACGGCTGTCCGGGAGCGTAATGGCGAATCAGCATACAGCCCGCTCCCTGAGGAAGAGATTGATATACCAAAAGTTATTGATGAAGAGATTCAAGAAAGGCCTCGAAAAATCATGCCCAATGTCCCTGCAGCCGAGAGGGTCCGAGATTTTCGCGAAGTGGAACTCGGTTTCTCCAAAGAGGCTGCACTGGCTGAGGCCTGTCGCTGCCTCCGGTGTGATCTCACGGCGGAAGAAGAGGTTTAATGGGTTCAGTCACAGATGTTTGATCTTGAGTGTCAATAAATTTTTCCAAATGCCCAAGGGTGATCCTTATGGAGCAGAAGCCGAAAATAAAACTGACTATTGATGAAAAAGAGGTTGTGGTTGAAGAAGGCGCAACCATTTTGGATGCCGCCCGGCAAAACGATATTTATATCCCGACCCTGTGTCACCACCCTGCCCTCTCCAATTGGGGAGGATGCCGTTTATGCGTGGTCGAGGTGGATGGCAACCCCAGGCTGGCGGCTAGTTGCGTTATGCCTGTCCGGGAAGGGATGGAGGTGGTTACTACCAACGAGAGAATCATCGAGGCGCGGCGAATCATTCTGGAGTTTCTTTTTTCCGAAAGGAACCATTTCTGCATGATTTGCGCGCAGAGCGGAGACTGTGAGCTTCAGAGCCTGGCCTATGAACTGCAGATGGACCACCTGACTGTGCCTCAGTCATTCGAAGAATTCCCGCTGGATATAACAAACGAGTATATGGTCATTGACCATAATCGTTGTGTTCTCTGCGGCAGGTGTGTTCGCGCCTGTCATGAGATTGCAGGCGCATATGTGCTCAATTTCCACAATCGGGGACCGGAAACTATGATCGGTTTTGACTTCAACGATAGCAGAGAGGAGTCAACCTGCCTAAATTGTGGGATCTGTATGCAGGTGTGTCCTACCGGCGCCATATATAACCGTTATCGGTCCCACTATGCCGTGAAGGGCCATAAAAAGGAGGATTGGCAAACGATCGAATCCTTCTGCCCGCAGTGCGGCCTAATGTGCCCCACAATCTTAACGGTCCAGGACAACAACATCGTCAAGATAGAAGGGAAACTCCAAGAGAATCAATCACGACCGGATCGTGGACAACTCTGCTATATGGGCCGCTTCGAGCCCCTGAAAAATAACGGCGCCCGGCTCGTCAAGCCATTGGTCCGGGAAAGCGATGGAGATTGGGTCGAGGAAACATGGGACACCGCCCTGGTGTTCCAATGAGGAGCTGATGCTCTTCAGAGACCTCATGACCAACGGCTGGAGCGCCGGTTACATGGATACCCTGGACGGCTCTCATTTCAGGACTATTTCCGGTGCCTGGAGGATCATGGAAAATCATTTCAGCGAGGCCTCATGGAAGTTGATCCCTGACTGTGACTGCCTTATTGTCGTCAGTGCAGATCCATACCAGAGCCAGCCCATCATCTCATCACTCATACGGAAGTCTGTCCTGGAAACTGGCACGAAATTAATCGTGATCGGCCAGGAGAATCCCTTGCAGCTTTGGAGTTCTTTCCATTTTCCTGTCAAAAACGGGGATGAGGTTCAATTAATTAAAGCTCTCTGGGCAGAGGCGATCAGCTCCATTAAACCTCCACCGCACATTAAAAACTGGAAAGTTGCTTCCAAGGAGGCCGAGGGGGTTGACATTTCTAAGTTAATCAAAAAGATTGGCCTGAGCGAAAAGATGAAAGAAGCCTTCCGTGAAGCGGCTACAATATTCGCCAGATCAATCAACCCCATGTTCATCGCAGGAGCAGGGCTGACCGGTCAGGAAGAGCCTTATGGTCTGAGGGAGTTAATGAAACTGGCCGAATTAAAGGATCTGTTGCCCGGCGACACCTTGAGGCTGATTATCCTGAAACCGAATGGAAACAGCACCGGCGCATGGATTCTGAAGCTGTCCTCCGACAATATAATAAGCAACCACAATAAACTAAAAGGCGGGCTTATTCTCCTGGGAGGGGAAGATACTTCAAAGATCCAGGTTTTAGACAGGTTGAATGGACTGGATTTTCTTGCAGTTCTGAGCCCGTATTTCCCAGAGGCTCTGGCCGATAAAGCCGATGTCCTCATCCCCAAACCGTTATGGATGGAAGAAAACGGGTCATACACCTCCCTGGATGGCCTGGCCGTCCGCCTGAAGAAAAGGGCGCTTCATCCGCCAGAAGGTGTCAAAGAAACCTGGCGGACGATGATAGAACTGGCTAACCGAACCAAGTTTCGTCCCAGCTACGCGACCTGGAATGAACTGGTTGAGCAAGCACTTGATGAGATGAAGCTTCTGGTCGTGAACAGGACTTAAAATGTACGGGAGCTCGGACAAGATGCCTGCTTCTATGAGAATTGGAGGCAAATAAATGGGAAAGCCTAAAGTTGCCACAGTCTGGCTGGAAGGATGTTCAGGATGCCATATGTCCTTTCTGGACTTAGACGAGGGCCTGCTGGATATCCTCAACTCGGTCGTTCTGACAACAACCCCGATTACCGATTTCAAGGATTTTGACTTTGAGGAGGTGGACCTGGGGATTGTCGAGGGCGCCATCGGGAATACGGAGCAGGAAGAGATCGTCAAAGAGCTTCGCCAGAAATGCAAGATTCTTATGGCATGGGGAGATTGTGCGGTCTTTGGAGGGATTAACGTTTTGCGCAACTGGATACCGAAGGAGGAGGTCCTAAGACGCGGTTTCCTGGAGACGGAAAGTACCGTGGACGGCGTAATCCCCGACGATGAAGAACTGCCAGCTCTTCTGGATAAGGTCCTTCCGGTCAATGCAGTCGTGCCTGTGGATGCATACGTGCCAGGCTGCCCGCCTTCTCCGGAGGCTATCGCCTTTGCACTTAAGGAAATCCTGGAAGGGAGGATCCCCATTCTTCCAGCTGATATGATTCACTTCGACTGAGGAGGTCGAGAAATGGCTGCGACTCGAAAGATAACCATTAACCCTGTAACGCGTGTGGAAGGGCATGGAAAGGTCACGATCCATCTGGATGAGAACGGTGAAGTGACAGACGCTCGTTTTCATATAACACAATTCCGAGGGTTCGAACGATTCTGCCAGGGACGATCCTTTGAGGAGATGCCGATTATTACTCAGAGGATCTGCGGGATATGTCCGGTCAGTCATCAATTGGCTTCGGCCAAGGCCTGCGATGCTATTTTAGGGGTTGAGATTCCAGAAACAGCACGGTCCCTTAGGGAGCTGGAACATATGGGCCAGTTTATCCAGTCCCATGCGCTCCACTTCTTCTACCTAGCAAGCCCGGACCTCCTTCTCGGCTGGGACGCTGATCCAGCCAGGCGGAATGTGGTCGGAGTGGTGGGTGAATTTCCAGAGATAGCGAAACAGGGCATCTATCTTAGGAAGTTCGGGCAGGAAATAATCAAGGCCTTGGGCGGTAAAAGAATACATCCGTCCTTTGCGGTGCCTGGAGGCGTCACGAGCGCCCTGGCGGAAGAAGACCGTGATCGTTTGTTAGGCGGATTTGAAAAGGCCCATGAAGCATGCCGCACCGGCCTGGATTTCATGAAGGGCCTGGTTAAAAATAATTCTGATGAAATGAGGAGATTTGCTAACTTTTCATCCAATTATATGGGCCTGGTGGATTCAAAAGGCCGGCTCAACCTCTATGATGGAAAACTCAGGATAATAGACGGCGAAAAAACGCTTGTGGCCGAGTTCGATCCAGCCAACTACCTGGAGTATCTGGGCGAGAGAGTCATGCCATGGTCTTACATGAAATTCCCTTACTTTAAACCTGCCGGGTGGCCTGACGGGTATTACCGGGTTGGACCTCTGGCCAGGATTAACGTTGCAGACGGCTTGAGCACGCCTTTAGCCCAGGAGGAATTTGAAAGATATGAACAGATAGCCCTGTCCGGGCTCATGGGCGCTTCACTTTTGTACCACTACACCAGACTGATGGAAATCCTGTATGCCCTGGAACGGGCTGAGGAACTGCTTACGGACAAAAATATCACGAGCACGGACATTCGCTTCACTGCCGACCCTTCGCGTGAGGAAGGCGTGGGGGTTATTGAAGCGCCGAGGGGCGTTCTCATCCATCATTACATGGTGGACGGGTATGGGCGCATTACCAAGGCAAACCTTATTGTGGCTACCTGTCATAACAACATGGCCATGAACCGCTCCATCCAGCTTGTCGCCAGGGAATACATCAACAACGGCCAGGTGAAGGAAGGCATACTGAATCGAGTCGAAGGCGCGATACGGTGCTATGATCCCTGCCTTTCATGTGCGACTCATGCCCTCGGTCAGATGCCTCTAAAAGTTCAGGTTTACAGCTCTAACGGCGAACTTTTAACAGAATTACAACGAGATTGAGAGGAAACATTTTTGGGGTCAAAGCATTTTCTATCTGGGTGATAGGCTATGGGAATCCCCAGCGTAGGGATGACGGACTGGGCCCGTATGTGGCCAGCAGATTAAAAGAAGCTCTTAAAGAGAAAGATGAAGTCCTCTTTCATAAGCTTCACCAGCTTGAACCTGATCTGGCCGAGGATTTACGGGAAGCTTCACTAATTATCTTTGTAGATGCCACCATCAAAAAAGTGAAAGGAGGATGGCAATGGGAAAGGGTGGAGCCGGAACCTGGCAGGCCTTACCCCCCGACGCATTATATCAAACCGTCATTTCTCCTGGGCATGATCGAGTCGCTTTATCATCAATGTCCGCGGGCCTGGTTGATCTCCATCCAGGGCGATGACTTTAGCTTTGGAGAAGGGTTGTCCCTGGAGGCTGAGAAAAGGGCTTGCCAGGCCATAACCGGGATAGTCAATTTTATTGAAACCGAAATTTTTCTCTTGACCTCAAAGTCAAAATAGTGAAGCTGTAATTGAGGAATCCAGCATCTAACCGGGAAAATAAGCAATTGCCTGGACCGAGATTTTATTAATGTTTGCCATAAAATCAGGGAGGATCAAATGGAGGCTGCTGCAGATATACTTATAATCGAGGATGATAAAGACCTGGTCAATTCTCTGCGCATCATCCTGGAAGATAAAAAGTATAATGTCAGGGCCGGCTATAATGGGAAGGAAGGATTTGGTGAGATTGAAAAAAAGACCCCGGACCTCATTCTGCTGGACGTTATGATGGCAACCGACACCGAAGGGTTTGACCTGGCTTATAAACTCAGGAATAATCCTAAGTACAAAGATATCCCAATTATCATGATCACCAGCTTCGTCCAGAAAATGGCTGAAATAGGGCCGGAAAAATTCCAGCACATATTGGGAGAAAGCTGGCCGGTTTCACATATCCTGGAAAAACCGATCGAGCCGGAGAAACTGCTTTCTGTGATAAAGGACTTCCTCCAGTAAGCAGATAAAAAAATATAAGCCGGCCCCGGGCCGTTTTTAAGGCCGCTTTTTAAAGGGAGCCCCTGATGAAACTGGGGTATGTATTGCTCAGGGAGCAGCTATTCTTTCGCCAGGAGCTGAAAGAGAGAGTCTTCTGGTTCATCAAGCTGAGATGGCTGGCCGTGGCAGCGACTCTGGCTGGAAGCTGGATCGCTTATCTCCTGGGTCTGAGCTTACCGATCTTCCCGTTGACTATCATTTCTTTCTTTGTTCTCCTGTATAATGTCGTGTTCCTATCTGTCGGAAGAAGACTGGATATGTCCGCACCTCACGATGTTAAGCCCTTCACCGTATTCGCCCACACCCAGATATCGCTTGATTTATTCGCGCTTTTTTTGATGATCTATTTCACTGGCGGGATCACCAGCCCCTTATTGATCTTCACCATTTTTCACATAATCCTGGCCGGCATCCTGCTCACCCCTGTTGCTTGCTATTTATATGCAGCCGTGGTTCTCGCGGTTTCAGGTGGCCTGATGCTGGCCCAACACACAGAGCTGCTGCCTTTGCAACCGATTCTGTTCAACAAAAGCCTCTTATTCTTATTCTTGTATGGCCGTGGTCTTCCTGGTTTGTTAATCATTTTTATAGCCTTTGCCACCGCTATTTTAATTTCGGCCTTTCTCATTACCTCCATAAAGCAAACCCTGAGGACCAAGGGGCGGGAACTCCTCCAGGTCTCCCATGAACTGGACTCCAGCAATGTAAAGCTGACCGCCCTTTATGAGATGGTCAAGGAGATTGGGCTGAAATCCGACCTCCAGGAACTCATGGATGCGGCCACCCGCCATGCAACCAGGGTCATGGGCGTCAAAGGGTGTTCCATCAAGCTCCTGGATGAGCGGAAAAGATATCTCAAATTTGGTTCGACCTTTGGTCTGAGCGAGGACTATCTGTCCAAGGGGACCATTGACATTAAAAAAAGCCCGATCAATTACAAGATCCTCCAGGGCTCCCCTTACATCATCGGCCATATTGATGAGAGGGATTACTTCCAGTATCCCGAGGACATCCGGAAGGAAGGCATCGCTTCGATGCTCTGCCTCCCCTTACGGGTAGAAAAAATGATCTTCGGGATATTCTGTGTCTATTGCACGGAGTTGTATCGCTTTGCTAACAACGATGTAGAATTTTTTTCACTCCTGACCGAGTTGACGGCCCTGGCCATGGAAAACCTTAAGGGTGAACTAACTAAATCCTGGTTTATGATAAAGGCCGCGCACCAGATGCGCTCTCCCCTCAACGCCGTCTATAGTATGCTTAAATTGATCCATAATAAATACGTCGGGCCGGTTGAGGAAAAACAGGAAGAAATACTGGAACGGTGTGAAAAAAGGATAGAGCTCCTTGGACATCTCATTAACGATCTGCTGAAACTTGGGGAAAAACGCGCCGAGGCTGCCGGAACAGAGCTTTATCTGGTGGATTTTATAGAGGTCATGAACAACCTGTTTCCGGTTTTTCAGGATCAGGCTCTGGGCAAAGAACTGATCCTGGAATTTGATACTCAGGATCCCATCCCGAAAATAATGGCTGATGATGGACTCATGGATGACCTTATCACCAACCTCGTCTCAAATGCCATTAAATACACCCCGCAAAAAGGCAGAATACAAATCTCCCTTTCCAGAGAAGGTGATGAATGGGTTCGGTTCGAGGTCTCCGACACGGGTATCGGCATCTCTGAAGAGGAATTTCCCCGTCTGTTTACAGAATTTTTCCGGGGTGAGAATGCCAAGGCCCTGGTGGAGGAAGGAACAGGCTTAGGCCTTGTTATTGTCAGGGAAATACTGGACCAATTGGGAGGCACCATCCACGTGCAAAGCGAGGTCGGTCAGGGTTCCCGCTTCACCTGCCTCTTCCCCGTCGCCCCAAATCAATAATTTATTTCAAGCCTTGATATCAGCATATCCGAGGCAGAAGCTCTCCGGTAAGCATATCAATAATTCTTGACGTTCCAAATCTGGTCGTCATGACGACCCGGCCGGGGTGCTCTGGCACGATCTCGCCGATGACCTCCGACTGGGCGCCGTATTTGTGCCGCCGCATCCTGGCTAAAACCGCTTCGGTCTCTTCTGGAGAAATCACGGCCACCAGTTTTCCTTCATTGGCCAGGTAAAGAGGATCAAACCCCAGGAACTCACAACCTGCCTGGACCGCTTCGTTGACAGGGACCCTCGCTTCCTCGATCCTGATACCCACCTTGGATTTATCAGCCAGCTCATTGAGGGTGCTCGCGAGTCCGCCTCTGGTAGGGTCGCGGAGACATCTGATCTCCTTTGACACCTCAATCATCTCCGCCACCAACCCATTTAAAGGGGCGCAATCGCTCTTAAGAGAGGTCTCAAAATTCAATCCTTCCCGCTGGCTCAGGATAGCCATGCCATGGTCCCCGATTGGTCCACTCAGGATGATTTTATCGCCTAGCCTGGCATTGGAGCCGGAGATGTCCACGCCTTCAGGGACAAGCCCGATTCCGGCGGTGTTAATGAAGACCTTATCCGCATTCCCCCGGTTCACCACCTTGGTGTCGCCTGTAATTACCTTTATACCAGCCTCCTCTGCGGCTGTTTGAATCGAAACCATGATTCTATTGAGCTCATCCATGAAAAACCCCTCTTCGATGATGAGGGAAAGGCTCAGGTACAGGGGAACGGCTCCGGACATGGATAGATCGTTCACGGTACCGCACACAGCCAGTTTGCCTATATCTCCTCCAGAAAAAAAGATAGGGTGCACCACATAACTGTCAGTGGTAAAGGCCACGCGGCCGAAAATTTCAAAGGTCGCAGAATCATCCAGCTTGCAAAGGAGGGGATTATTTAAAATGCTGACTAGGTGCTTCTCCACCAGGTCATGGCTCAACCTTCCACCGCTTCCATGCGCCAGGAGAATCTTATCTTTCATGGCTAGTCGCTCCATATTGGAAATAAGCCGCGCAGCTGCCTTCGGAAGAGACCATACAGGGTCCGACCGGGTGGTCCGGGAGACAGCCCTTGCCAAAAAGCTTGCAGTCAAGAGGCGTTTTAATCCCCCGAAGTATTTCCCCGCAGATGCAGCCCTCTGGATCGGAAACTGATCTTTGACTGATTTCAAAGGCTTCTTCCGCGTCAAAGGCGCGATATTCATCTTTGAGTCTGAGCCCGCTGTCAGCAACCTCGCCGAGACCCCTCCAGTTGGCGTTGCTAACCTCAAAAACGCTTTCCATAATCTTAAGCGCCTCTTTATTCCCCTCGGGCCTGACAGCCCGGGGATAGGCGTTCTCAACTTTTGGCTGACCGCTTTCGATTTGCTTAACCAGCATCTCGATGCACTGGAGAATATCCAGCGGTTCAAAACCCGAAACTACACAGGCAATGCCATAATCCCTGGAGATAAACTCATAAGGACGGGACCCGATAATAGTACTGACATGACCGGGGCAGATGATCCCGTCGAGCCTGACCTCCTTTGAATCCAGAAGGGCCTTCATCACCGGAGGGCAAAGCTTGTGAAGAGAAAGCACATAGTAATTGCTCATTCCTCTCCTCTCAGCCTCAAGGATGGACGCAGCAATGGTCGGGGCAGTCGTCTCAAACCCAATGCCGATAAAGACTACGGACTTTTCAGGGTCTTTTTGCGCAATACCAAGAGCGTCTTGAACCGAATAAACCACGCGAACGTCTCCTCCTTCAGCCCTGACCTTTTCCAGACTGGTATCGCTTCCCGGAACCTTGAGCAGATCGCCAAAGGTGACGACGATAACCTCAGGCAGCCTGGCTAGGCCAATGGCTTTATTCAAATCGGCGGTCGCGGTGACGCAGACCGGACAGCCCGGGCCTGAGAGCAGCTGCACCTGCGGCGGCACGAGCTGCCGGATGCCGTTTTTCATGATGGCCACGGTATGCCCGCCGCAGAATTCCATAAGCCTCACCGGCCTGGTGGAGCGCTGGTGAATCCTGTCCGCCAGCCGCCTGACCATCTCCGGATTACGATATTGGTCCAGGAAATTCATTACATGAACTCTGCAAGCTCTGTGAGCTGTCTCAAAGATTCCCGGGCCTCATCCCCGGACATAACCGTGATGGCATAACCTGTATGAACCAAAACATAATCTCCTACTTTAACCTCCGGGGTGATGACAATACTGATCCTGCGGGTCACGCCGCCTGTCTCCACCTCAGCCTCCTGACCATCTATTTTTTTGACCAATGTTGGAACGGCCAGACACATGATTTGACCCCCTTGGCTTTCAGCCTACCATAAAATTGGCGGCAACAGCTTGTCCCAGAGAGACACCACCATCATTACAAGGAACCTCTTGATGCGTGAAGACCGTGAGGCCCGCTTCCTCCAAATATCTCCGGGTAAGCATAGAAAACAATCGGTTCTGAAACACACCGCCGCTTAAAGCCACCTGATTCACTCCAGCCCTCTGAGCCAGAATTTGACACATCTCAACGACCATCCAGGCCATGGTGTTATGAAATCTGGCGGATATTTCAGCCTGCGAAAGCCCCTGGGCCAGGTCTGAGAGGATTCCCTTGAAGAGTTCCCGGAGGCGCACCACCATAAGCCCGTTTCGCTCATTAATTTCAAATAAATATCTTTCAGATCTTGCTATCTCTTCCGAGGCAACCATTTCAAGCTCAATAGAGGCCTGAGCTTCATAATCCACCCGGTCCCTGACGCCTATCAAAGCCGAGACACCGTCAAAAAGACGCCCCGAACTGGATGTCATGGGCGAGTTGACGGCTTTTTCAATCTGTTTTTTTATAAGGTCAATCTCAAGGCTTTTCAAAGGCGAAAGAAAGGCCAGCTTCTGATTCAAAGCATCTTCCCCCAGTAACGTTAAAAGGTAGCTGATTGCCATGCGAAAGGGCTTCCTGACAGCCTCGGCGCCGCCGGGCATGGGTACGTATTCCAGATGCCCCATCCGCCTGAAATTCCCGTAATCAGCCAGCAGGAATTCTCCTCCCCAGATGCGGCCGTCAGTACCGTATCCTGTCCCGTCGAAAGCGACCCCCAAAACAGGCGGCTTGATATTATTTTCCGCCATGCAGCTCACGATGTGCGCATGATGATGCTGAACCGGAACCATCATAAGATTGTTTCTTAGCTCTTTTAGCTGAAAGGCATACCTGGTGGAAAGGTAGTCTGGATGCTGGTCATAGGCCACAATTTTCGGCTCAAGGCGGAAAAGCTTTTTATATAACTCGATCGTGTTCTCAAAATGGCTTAAAACCTCGAAACTATCCATGTCTCCCAGGTGCTGGCTCAGAAAGGCATACTCGTCTCTGGTCAGGCAGAAGGTGTTCTTGAGTTCGGCCCCGCAGGCCAAGACCTCCTTGGCCTTAAATGGCAAGCGAATAGGATCAGGAGCATAGCCTCGAGCCCGCCTGATCATCTTGAGACGGCCCTGCTCTATCATGGTCACACTGTCGTCATAGCGGGCATGGATGTCTCGATCATGCAGCAGGAAGTAGTCGGCGATCTTGCCCAGCTTTTGCAAGGACTCATCATTATCCTTGGCAATGGGTTCTTCGCTTATATTACCACTGGTCATGACCAGAGGCAGACCGACCTCCCTCATCAATAAATGGTGAAGCGGAGTGTAAGGCACCATGACCCCTAAGTAATTATTATTAGGGGCCACCATGGGAGAAATGAAACGCGTGTGCCTGTGCTTTAAAAGAACAATGGGTGATGCGGGGGAAGTAAGAAGCGCTTCCTCTTCGCCTGAAACAAAACAGTATCTCTTGATTTCGTCCAGGTTGGACATCATCACGGCCAGAGGCTTGAATGGTCGGCGCTTCCTCTGCCGCAGGAGCTGAACCGCATTTTCATCTGTGGCGTCACAGGCGAGTAAGAATCCTCCAAGCCCCTTAACAGCTAAGATGTTTCCCTGCTTGATGAGCCTTGCAGCGTCAACGATGGGATCATACGAAGAAATCGTCAGGCCGGCTCGATCGGTGAGTTCGAGCCTGGGGCCGCAATTTGGGCAGGCATTAGGTTGGGCGTGAAACCGGCGATCCAGGGGGTTTTCATACTCACGCTGGCACTCAAGGCACATCTTAAAACGATGCATGGTCGTGTTAACCCGATCATACGGAATATCCTCGATGATGGTAAACCTGGGGCCGCAGTTAGTGCAGTTTGTGAATGGATAACGAAAGTGCCGATCCCTTGAATCAAAAATCTCCGCCTGACAAAATGGACAGGTGGCAATGTCAGGTGAGATAAGCTGGTATCCCCCCGCTTCAGCCCGGCTGTCTCGAATCACGAACCGATAATATCCGGACGGCGCTGAAAAATGAAAGGCGACCTTCTCGATCTGAGCCACGGGCGGGGCTTCTGTTTTTAGGCCTGCTAAAAAGCGCTCGATAGCCTCGCCACTGCCTTCAACCTCGATCCTGACGTCTCCTGAGGTGTTGCACACCCAACCCTTAAGGTCATGTTTTACGGCCAACTGGTAGACAAAGGGCCTGAATCCAACACCCTGGACTATGCCTCGGACGCTTACTTGAGCTTTCTTTAAGCCCTCAACCATAGAGACTCAACCCTTTTTAATATTACCAGAACCATACCATATTGATTCTTTATTCATGAGCCGGTCAGAAAGAGGAACATCATTAAAATTTTTAAGATCTGCATTGATTACAAAAAATCCTGACATATTTAAGTTTAAAGAGTGCAATTCATATACCAAACCAACTCCCGGTTTATATCTAAAGATCCAGGCTCTGGATGGAGCTGGCGATTCTGAAATGCTTCGCTTGGGCTTCCCCTCACGCCCGACCTCCCTGCTCATTCTTTCCGCCTGTGTCTTCCTGCTGATGCTCCTTACTAGTCTTCTTTTTACAATTTGTAAAGATTCTTGACAGGCATTTCTTTTAAGATGCAGAAAAAAAACGACAGGTCTGGCTAAACGAATATTACTTATTTTCAAATAAAAAGGCAAAAAACCAGATAAATTTCGTCTTGGCACAAGCATTGCTCTATCATTTTAAGGATAAGTCAAAAACGAGTGTCACTGTTGGACAAGGATCATGGCTTGGGCCATCATCTCTGAGGCTCAGAAAAAAATGCAGCTCCTTTTGCCAAATCTTTTATCTCTATCTAGTACCGCTTCCCGCCATAATTTCCAGTTCCAGCCGCCGGACAAACCCTTCAAAGTTGGGTGAATTGCGGCGCGCTTGAGTGGACCATGAACGAGGTATCAAGTCCAGTGGAGGAAATCTGAAATTATTTTCAGATTCTGTTAAGATTCCTGGAAGTAGTTTCATTGTTAGACGAAAAAAATTGACACTACCATTGGTTTGCATTAGAAAGAACTAGCAAAAGAATCTAGAGACAATCTATGAGGATGTTTGGAAGCGCTTAATCGGTTATTTTTATCTAGCCATGAAAAAAGAGGAGGGCCAATGGCTGACGCGGAAAAGAGGGAATTTCTTAATCATTTAGAATCAGAAGTAATTCAAATGGGCGGAGGAGCTAAGAAGGGTCTCATTAGTAAAAGAGAATTAGAGGAGGCAGAAGAAATAAGGGTGTCAATACGTCCTCCAAAGTTCTTAGGGAGTATTGAGCTGTTTACCCTTCGGAAGCTGGAACCGGCTGATTACCACCTTATCCTGTTGGCTATCCCGAGAGGCAAGGATGGGTGTTGATTTCAAAACAATGACAGCAGCCTTAAGTATGCCAAAGAAGGTAATGGATAAGCAAGGAAACGAACATCTAACAAAAGGAGGTCGTTATGATCAGAACAGCCGAGCAGTATGTGGAAAGTTTGAGAGATGGCAGGATAATTTATCTCAACGGAGAAAAAATACCTGATATTACAAAGCATCCGTCTTTCAAGGGACCCATCAATGCCAGAGCCCTGAGTTATGTGCTTTATAACCACCCCAAGTTTAAGGATCTCCTCACTCTGGAGGAGGATGGTCAAAGATTCCTGTTTCTGTGGAAACAGCCCAAGACCGCTGAAGACCTGGTTAAACGAAGGGACCTTTATATTACCTGCATGCGCTGGGGCGCCGCCATGAGCGGTATGGGACCTGACGCCTTGGCTGCCTCAGGCGTCACAGCGGCAAGGATGGATAAGGCGTTGGGCACTAATTATACCGAGGCTGTGGAGGACTATCGTAATCATCTAAAAGAAGCGGACCCGGCTATTACGGGCGCCATCACCGATGTAAAGGGAAACAGGGGCATGCGTCCTTCGGCGCAGGAACAGCACCAGGATTTTTATGTCAGGATTGTTGACAAACAAAAGGATGGAATAGTGGTGCAGGGGGCCAAGATGCACATCAGCGCCACCCCGACGGCCAATGAACTGATCGTTTCCCCATGCCGGGCTCATCGTGAAGAGGACAAGGATTATGCCGTCGTCTTTGCCACACCGATAAATGCTGAAGGCATCAAACTGCTGACTTCGCCCCCATACTACTCCGAAACAGGGGAGGAGGCTGAGTGGAACTGGCCTGCATCTGGACGCTATGCAGGGGTCAGCGAGTGTTTGATTGTCTTTGATAATGTTTTTGTGCCCTGGAACAGGGTGTTCATGTGCGGTGAATGGCAGTATACCAGGGACCAGGCCTGGATGTTTGGCGTTTTCCACCGTCTTTTCGGCTCCTGTCATAAGGTGATATCCACTGAACAGGATGCAGGTGTGGCAGCACTCATGGCGGAATACAACGGCATAGACAGGTATGCCCATATCCAGGAAAAATTGGCCTGGCTCGCCATGCACGCGCAACTCGTGGATGCCATGTCCCGGGCCGGATGCGCGAATCCTGATTACTTCCCTGATATAGGTCTGGCAGCTCCCAATCTCATGTATACCAATATCGCCAAATATATTTTTGCAAATGAGCAGCATGAGACTTCCAAGATTGTGGCGGATATTGCCGGCGGGCTGCCATCCACGGCCTTTTCCTATAAAGATTGGATGAATCCCGAAGAAAGACCCTATATTGAGAAATACCTTGCAGGCAAGAATGGCGTGCCCACGGAGCACCGGCTGCGTGCCGTGAGGCTGGTAAAGGATTTAATCGGCCACGGTCACGACGGGGCGTTCATTCACACAGAAGGCTCACTTGCAGCGCAGAAGATGGCGATATACGCTGCCGCCCCCTGGGACAAATACAAGGCTGTAGCTAAAAGAATTGCCAGAATCCCGGGCTGGAAAGAGCACCCTGATTTAAAGGAGTTGCCTGACTGGCCACCTGAATTTATAGTTTAATGACAGGGTAATCTTAAGTAGCCACTGAGGCGGGTTAAGAGGCATTGTTTAATAAATAGTCAATGAACTCTCAGTCAAGTGATCGTAAAAACCAATTAGTCGTCAATAATGGCTGAGTTACCCGGGTCGGATGCGGCCTGAATGACAAAACAGAAGCAAAATTTAAAATACCTTCTCCGATTTATTCGGAGAAGGTATTTTAATAATAATCTGAAATGTAAAAGGTGAGAAAGGCCTCCCCATGAAGATTGCAATTGAACACGCTCTTGCATTAGAAAAAAGTAAGAAATCAAATATATGGAAAGAAAGTTATGCCATCCGGTCTTATGAGGTAAATTCCAAAGGCAGCCTTTCTATTATATCGCTTTGTCACCTGATGCAGGAGGCCGCGGAAAAACACGCCATCACCATGGGACTGGCTCTTGAAGACCTGCGTTCTGATAACCTGACCTGGGTCCTTTCCCGTTTTGCGTTAAAAATAGACGCCTATCCCGGCTGGAAAGATCAAATCCAGGTCTATACCTGGCCTTCCGGAATTCAACGGTTGTTTGCCTTAAGGGACTTCCTGGTTACCGATCAAGACAACCGGCCCTTGGCCGCCTCGGTCTCGGCCTGGCTTATCATCAACGCCGAAACCAGACGTCCTGTAAGAATGCAGCCTTTTATTGACAAACTCAACATTGTCGAGCAGGACCACGTCCTGAGGCATAAACTCGATAAGCTTCCCGAGCTTAAGCGACATGGCCATGGACAACGATTCCGCGTCAGATATCGAGACCTTGACTTGAATCAGCATGTCAACAACGTTAGCTATATAGAATGGGTAGTTGAAAGCGTGCCCTCAGATATTCAAAACACCTCCACCCTCTCTGAGCTTGAAATAAACTTTCAGGCCGAAGCATTCTTTGGCGATCACGTTGTGGCCAGATGTCATCCGCAAAGTACTGACCGCAGCACATTTCTTCACAACATTATTCGTGAAGGAGACAATCAGGAGGTTGTCCGGGCAAAAACCGCCTGGAGAAAAGTGAATGCCATAAACCAAAAAAATATCTAATTTCAATATATTACAAAATTCATCATTTGACACATCAATCCTTTTCACGTTATATTTAATACTAGGGAAAGTAATTTTTAGCGCCTCTTTAGCCCTGATCTTGCTGTCTCATGGATAACACTTTATCAAGAATATGACCGTCTGTAAGCTGTTCATATCAAGGTGTCCTCATGGAACTTATTATCACCCATGATCGAGCGGACTTTGACGCGGTCGCCTCTATGCTCTGCGCCAGAAAGCTTTTTCCGAAGGCCGTTCCTGTGCTTCCCAAGACATCGGTCTTCAAGCTTAAGGCGGTCCTTTCATTATACCGGAACGTAACCAATTTTCGCTCGATTCGCTATCTTAAGAAGCTGAAGGATCTTTCTTTGGATCAGATTATCGTGGTTGACACAAAGAAAAAAGATAAACTAAAGGATTTTGCGCCATATTTGGGAAGTGTCGGCAACCGCCTCCTGATCTTTGATCACCATCCCCCCACCTCGAATGACCTGACTTGGGGCACATTGGAGCAGTTTCCACATGGCGCCAATGCCACAGGCCTTTTCTTTAAACTCATGGAGCAGGACATCGAATTGACACCTGCGGAAGCTACAATAATTATGCTAGGCATCTATGCGGATACAGGTAAACTGACATATCCGGGAACGAAAGCAGAGGATGCCATAGCGGTCGGTAAACTGCTTCATCTCGGAGCAGACCTCCAATCGGTTAATCACTATCTCCGCCCCTTTTTCGATCCGGCCCAGCGCTCCCTTTTTCGAGAGATGCTTGCCTGCCTTCAAGAGATTGATATAGAGGGATACAAGGTGGTCCTGGTGAAAATAAGGATGGAAATGCCTGTTCAAGGGCTTTCCGTACTTCTCGCCAGTGCGAGCGATATGGTTGGCGCGGATGTCATTCTAGGTATTTTTGGGTCCCATACCAGGCCCGGGGTGCAACTCATCATTCAATCCCTGGTACCCGAGATTCGCGCCGGGGAAATCTGCAGTCATTTCAACGGCGGCGGCCATGCCGGCGCAGCAGCGGCCTTCCTGCCTCACCTGAACATGGACACCGTGACCGAGGCCTTGTTAAAGATAGTCTCCGAAACCCCCTTCCCAGGCACTAAGGTTAAAGACATCATGACACCCACTGTCATTACGATTCCTTCTCATCTTTCCCTTCAGGAAACAGCAGAACGTCTAAGTCGTCAAAGAATCCGCGGAGCTCCGGTGATGGATAAGGCTGAGAGATTGGTCGGCATGATCTCTGTACGGGACATAGAAAAAGCTCGATTGCAAAAACTTCTCCATGCGCCCGCTTCCGGTTTCATGGCGCATAAGGTTATCACGATCCACCCTGAAGCCCCTCTCATCACTGCAAGAAAGCTCATCTCCTCTCACAACATCGGCCGACTCCCGGTCATGGAGGATACGAAGCTGGTGGGCATCGTTTCGCGGGCAGATATCCTTCAAGTCCTTAATGACA
>JAFDHD010000034.1 GCA_019308995.1 Deltaproteobacteria bacterium
ATTTCTCCTTGAAAGGGGCGCCATGCCTAAGCGACACATTTCAGGGCTACTCATAACGTTTTGCCTTTGCCTCGTTCTTCTCCTGGCAGGTTGTGCTGCCAAAAAAGGATTTGGCCCAACCCAGTTCAAACCTGGCAACCTCAAGAAAAAAATCGCTGTAATTCCTTTTGAAAATAATACCGACTTTGGCAGGGCCGATCTAGGCCGCCGCATCGCGGACAGTATCGCCCAGCAGCTTGCCCAATCTGGAAAAGTAATCATTGTCCCTCATACCAAGGTGGAAACTTACATAACCGCCCAGCAGATTCCCAGGCCCCTGACCCAAGGCACAGCGGCTTTGCTCGGGCGGAGCCTCAAGCTCAACGCCGTGGTCCTTGGAGCCGTCTCAGCCATACACCTGACCGAAAAAAAAATCGGGTGGCGCCTCTATATTCCCGTCTTTAAGAAAAAAGAGGTTGTTACGGCAAATCTACTGGTCAAAGTGATAGACGCGGAAGGCGGGACTTTTCTCCTGACCGGGACCAGTTTGGGCGACACAGCGCATGAACTGGAGTCGGCGCGAGAATGGCCGACCGGTTCTCAGGGCGACCTGGACCAGGCTTCGGTGGACAGAAGCCTTACTTTGGCCATTCAACCGCTCACCAAAAGCATCCTCAAGACCCTGACCAACGCACCCTGGAAGGGTTTTGTTAAAAGCATCTCCGGATCAACTGCTATATTGAGTGCCGGCAGGGATGTCGGCATCAAGCCCGGCCACCGGTTCGTGGTCCTTGGTGTCGGAGAAAAAATAACCAATACCGCGGGACGAACTTACATTATACCCGGCCCGGTCAAGGCAACCCTTGAAATAACGCGTGTGCTGGCTGAAACTTCTGAGGCCAGGATCACTTCCGGTCACATTCTGGCTGGCGAAGCCGTCTATTTTGCGAGTTAGACTGTCAGGAATACCGCTCGGTGCTTGATGGGCACGCTGTCCTATTTAACTAACGACCCCCACCAGATTTTCCACTAGCCTTCAGGATCATTTCTCTGGCTGCGGCCATTGTTTTGGATGAAGGTTCGAGGCCGCCGAGCATTCGGGCGATCTCTTCAACCCGTTCTTTATGGGACAAGAGCCGGATATCGGTAACGGTTCGTTGATGCCTGACCTCCTTGAAAACCTGATGATGGTACAAGGCAAAGACGGCGATCTGAGGCAGGTGAGTAATACACACTACCTGATGAAATGCTGACAGGTCCTTGATCTTGCGACCAATAACCTCGGCTACGCCTCCACCTATCCCGGCGTCCACCTCATCGAAAACCAGGGTCTGGACCTTCTCCTGACCGGCCAGGAGGGCCTTGAGGCCGAGCATGGTTCGGCTCAATTCACCGCCCGAAGCGATCCGGGCCAGGGGCTTGAGTTCTTCACCCAGATTGGGCGAGATTTGGAGTTCTATCTCGTCCCAGCCGGTCGGACTCGGATCAACGGATTTTGGTCTGTCATTGAAGCTGATTTCAAACTCAAGCTCAGGCATACCCAGGGATCGAAGTTCTACGGCCACCGCCCCGGACATCCGAGCAGCGGTGCTTTTCCGTTTACTGGTCAAATCCTCTGCCTGGTTTCGGGCCATTTCTCTTGCCGCTTCGGCCTCCCTTATTGTCTCTTCAAGCTCGCTCTCCATCTCGGCCAGCCGGTGCAGGTCGGTCTCCGCCCTTGAGCTGTATGCCATGACTTCATCCAAACTGGACCCATATTTCTTTTTGAGACGATTAATCAGAGCCAACCGTTCCTCGATTTCTTCCTGCCGGTTCGGGTCAAAAGTCAGCCGGTCCAGGTGGTCGTGCAATGCCTGGGCCGCGTCAGTTATTTGATAATAGGCTTCATGCAGCTGGGAGGCCTGGCCAGAGAGGCGCCCGTCTATCTCAACCGCTTTGGCCAGTTCTGTGCGAACCGCGTCCAGGACCTCAGTCACGGCCCCGGTCTGGCCGTAAAGCCGCTCGTAACTATTACGGACCGCGGTAAAGATTTTTTCCGCATTTCGGATCAGGCGCCGTTCTTGCTCCAGTTTTTCATCCTCACCAGGGACCAGGTTTGCCGCCTCGATTTCCTTGACCTGAAATTCATAAAGCTCGGCCTTTTCGCGAGCCGTTCTGATCTTCTTTTCCAGATTCGAGGCTTTGTCCTTCAGTTCGATCCAGCTCTGATGGATCGCAGACATTTCTGAGCGCGACTGAAGAAGATCGCCGTACTGGTCAAGCAGCAGAAGCTGCCTGTCCGGGTCGAGGAGTCGCTGGTGCTCATGCTGGCCTGAAACATTGACCAGGTCCTGGCCCAGTCGGGTCAGCTGAGTCAGGGTGGTTGCAATACCGTTGATGAAAATGCGATTTCGTCCGGAGCGGTTGATGACGCGCCGAATCAGAATCTCTTCACCAGGAGGCAGGCCCAGTCCTTCAAGCTGCCGCCTGAACGCCTCAGGTTCTGGGGCAGTGAAAACGGCCTGGACTTCAGCCTCATCGCTGCCATCCCGGATGAGATCGGCAGAGGCTCGTCCACCGAGGATAAGATTGACCGCGCCGACGATAATGGATTTTCCCGCCCCGGTCTCACCGGTCAGGACATTGAAACCAGGACAAAAAGTGAGTTCCAGGCGATCAATTAGAGCGAAGTTGTTAACAACCAGTTCGGAAAGCATGGCTGAACTTATGGCTGGCTTTTAAGACGACCTCTCCTTATTCCTCTGCGGTCACCTGAAGCACTTCCTGATAGGTGGTCATCCCCTGCGTCATGAGACGCAAGGCATTTTCCCGCAAAGTACTCATACCTTCACTCTTTGCGACCGATCGTAAGGCCGAGGCTTCCTGACCGGTCAGGGACATCTGTTTGAGTTTTTCAGTATAAGGCATGACTTCAAAGACGGCTCGCCGACCGAGGTAGCCGGTCCCCCGGCATTTCTCACATCCCCGGCCGCGGCTGAGTTTAAGTTTGCCATCAACCTTGAGCTTGAGTCCCAGAGCCTCGACCTCTTCCGGGCTTAAGAAAAAGGTTTCCTTGCAGTGGATACAGACGCGACGCAGCAGCCGCTGGGCCTCCACCCCGATCAGGGTGGCTGTCACCAGGAATGGTTCAACGCCCAAATCTATCAGGCGGGTAATGGCCAGCGGGGCATCATTGGTATGTAAGGTCGAAAGGACCAGATGTCCGGTCAGGGCGGCCTGAACCGCATATTCAGCGGTCTCGGCATCCCGCATCTCGCCGATCATAATAATGTCCGGGTCCTGGCGTAAAATATTGCGCAGGATGCCACTGAAGGTGATCCCCACCTGCGGTTGAATCCCGATCTGATTGAAGTCTTCAAAGATCATTTCGATAGGATCCTCGATGGTCGTAATGTTCTTTTCCGGACTGCCGATATGACGCAGGGTGGAATACAGGGTCGTAGACTTGCCGCTGCCTGTGGGGCCGGTGACCAGAATGATGCCATGGGGGCGATGAATAAAGTCCTTGTACTTAACCAAGTCGGTGGAGGTGAATCCCAGATTGTCCAGGTCCTGAAACAGAATCTCCGGGTTCAGGATTCGCAGAACCACTTTCTCCCCAAAGGCCACGGGGATGGTCGAGACCCGGATTTCAACCTCCTGTCTCTGGTGCTCGATCTTGATCCGGCCGTCCTGAGGTCGCCTTTTCTCAGCGATATCCAGCCGGGACAGTGTTTTTATGCGGGAGATGATTGCTGAATGGATCGTCTTGGGCAGGCGATAAACATTATGTAAAACCCCGTCAATCCTAAGACGGATCAGGGTTTCACTGCGTTTAGGTTCGATGTGGATATCGCTCGCCCCCTGCTCAAAGGCATAGCCAAAGAGGTAATCAACCGCATTCTTGATATGCTGGTCAGTAGCCTGGATTTCCTCGGTTGACCTCAGACGAACATACTGCTCCAGGTTGCCCAGGTCTACCTCCGGCGCGGCAAACTGGCCTTCGGCCCCGGCAATGGAGGTTTTAAACCCATAGAACTCACTGATCAGCTTCTTGATGTCCGTCTTGGTGCTCAGGACCGGCCGAATGTCATACTGACTGACCCTTCTGACATCTTCCAGAACAGCCTGATCAAAGGGATCGTAAACAGCTACTTCAAGAGTGTCTTCAACAATACCCACCGGGACGACAAGATACTTGAGGGCAAAGGAGCGAGGGATGGTTTTTGTGACGACATCCAGGTCCAGTTCCAGATGATCAATCTTGCGAAAAGGCAGCCCCGCGTCCTCGGCTACGGCCTTCATGATCAAGTCTTCTGTTAGGATCTTTTCTTTGCCTTTGGAAAGAGGAAAGGCATAAGAGGCCAAAACATCCACGGCAGATGTATCCTCGGCCCGACCCCGACCACCGCCCCGGCTCGACCTGGACTGCCGCGCCAGCTTCTTGCGCTGCGTCTTAAATGAATTCTGGACCTGAACAGCCTGGTCCTCAGAGAGCAGACCTTTATCTGATAACAGCTGGACCAGGTAATCCTGGGTCATTTTTCGGCTAGTCATGGCTTCTCCTAGGAAACCATTCAAATCAATTTCAACTTACGCCATCGCGGGGGGTGAGACAAGTAAAAAGAGCGGCTTAAAGGAGCCGCCCTTTCAAATTATCCTGGAATTTATTATGCATCTACATTGTTTTTGGACCGCATCCCGACTCACTCCGGGATGGTTTTGAAAACCTGGATCTTCTCCAGCACTGGTTCGCCGCCGCCCTCGAAGTATCGGACTTCAGCCCAGCAGGGAACATCGAGATAGATAAGTGACATTCTCGTCTTGCTTGGTGAGAGAATCACGGTTTTTCTATCAACCTTGAATCTGCCTTGCCGGTGTATTTCCACAAACCCGCGGCCTTTATCAACAATCTTCACCACCTTTTCAACGATTACACCCTGGCTCGAACTTTCCTCACCTGTCTGGCCCGGATTTTTAGCGTCAGCCGCATTGAAGGTCAGCAGGGCCGCCATCAGGAGCGCAACGCTCAGAAATGTAATTTTTAAGTATCTTGTGCTCATTTTTCCCCCTCATCACCTTTCCCGCCACCAGATTATACCGGACTGGACGTCCAAAGCGGGATTAAGGTTTACCTCTGTCACAACACCGGTTGACTGCTGGATATAGCCCTTGGCGCCTTCTTCCCGCCCTACATGCAGGCCAATACTCGAACCCATACCCATACCAATATCAACTTTTTTCACGACTAGTTCCTTCTCTTCTCCAGGCACCTCTTCGGTACCTTCATCAAAAACCGCTCGATAAAACGCGGTGCCCGTCTCAAAGTAGAGGCCCAGGAGGTTGGAGCTGCCTCCGAAACCGCACGGGTCCTGATTTGGGATGAAGGTTGGCGTCAGAACGATACCTCCAAGAATCTTAGGATCTGTTAAAACCCGTTCTCTTTCATCGAGCTGGAGGGACCAACCATCCAGCGTCCCCATGAGCTGAATAAGATCATCCCATGAATCTGTCGGAGCGGGAGCGCCTTCGACATCCATATTGGTAAACACATTAATATTGGTCGAGTCTAATAAATCTATGTGGTCAATAACATGACCGACCGGATCCACTCCTGCACCCAGGTACATTGAATTATTATAGAAAGGATCCTTTATGCCATACATGTACTGCTGACTGGTATCAGATCGGTCAGCATCGCTGTAGTATCGGCCGGTTCCAAAATAGACCCAGAAATTGTCCCTGAGGTCAATAGAGGCTGTAAGTCCGCCGGTGATGGGCCCTTCCGAATTGAACATAACCGAGAACTCCCAGTTGACCGGATCAGGATCGTAGACCCAGTTTTGCGGATCAGGATCGGTTTTATCTATGGGCACCCTGAATCGATAAAGCTTACCCCTCCAGTTTGAGCCCTGTTCATAGGTTTCGCCCATGTAACCTACGTCTACGTTATAATTAAGGCCGACATCCACGGTGATTGGCGAAGACATGAAGGCATTAGTTTCAGATGTATCGTAGGTGCCCACATTCGCGGGGTCCCGATACAGTTCACCAGTGGCCAGGTCCACGACATAGATATGGCCCGTATGGCTGCTGGAGCCATCGTAATCCGAAGGGCCGGACCCGAGAATAGCATACCAGAATCCTCTGCCGCCATTTCCATTTACCCTGGCGACGGTGGGAATAACGGTGGTGAAGGAAAGTTCGTCATAGGTGCGCTCCCATAAGAGGACAGGGGTATGCGGATTGGTGACATCAAGGGCGAAGTAAGAAGGTTTGAAGAAGCGCGTCTCAGTTACCAGGGTCCCGGTTCCGTCATCATAGTCGCCTGCGGACCAAATTTCCTTGCCTCCAGAGTTTAGACCACACAGGAGCACCGTGCCCCATCCATTAGGATGATCAACGCCAGTTTGAGGGTCAACGCCGTCACTAAATATCCGAGCGTCAAGCACCCTGGGTTTGAGGTCCACATAATAGATATGCGTATAATCCGGGTCCGCCAGCCACTTGAGATGCGAAAGGAGGGCCTGGGGGATAAAAGCCCAGAGCTCGTCTCCAAAATCCTCGGTGGTAACTGGAGGCGGATCACCCGTTTGATCGCCGCGGCGGTCAAGATAGGAGACTTCAACTTCTGCTGTCTGGGGGTTGTCTCTGGCATTGAACCGGCCCAACAGAAAGGCGTGGAGCATACCGCCATTGCTTCCGACATAAACAACCGATTCACGATCCCTGTATGTATCAAAGTAATCCTGGTACGATCTATCGCCGTAAATCAGGCCGTAATTATCAAGGGGCCTGCCAATAGTCACAGGTGTAGAATTCACTATGTCCCCCAGCTTCCAGACCTGTCCGTCAATGGTGCGGCTGCGTAAATCCGGGGTGCCGGCCCAGCCGCTGGAATCGCCGCGAATGAACTTGATGAGGTTGGTGACCCGGTCGTCGTGCGTGCTTCCCAGGTAGGCATAGGCCGTGCCATCCTCAACACCAAGGTATGGTTTGATGGCTGCGCTATTACCTGTTTGAAACTCCAGATATTCGGTATTCCAGTCCACGGCCTGGTTCTTGTCCATGTCCACATAGGTCCAGATGGAGCGGTCTGCTGAGGATCGCGCCGCCAGTTTATGGCCCGCGCCCCAGATGGGTATCAGTTCATCAATGAGGTGTTCGGTGGGCTCATAATAATCATCCTCGTCGAATACGCCGTTTCCATTCGTATCCACAAAGACCTTGTCGCCGGTAACGGAGTCCACGTCAAATCGGTAGAATTTAGCCTGCCCCTGTGCAGCATCAAAGAAGAATTCCACGATCTTGTCAACAGTCGGGGTTAATCCAGGGGAGGCCCCCGGAACTGAATCGGTGTCTTCACGAAGACGACCCTTACTATCCACCCAGAGGGCGTGCAAGTATCCGATCCATTTAATCTCCTCGAAACCGACAGAGACCGAGGGCTTGAAATAGGCCTGGACCAGAGTACCTTCACCCTCGGCAGAGGTGGACAGGACTGAAACAGCCGTACCTGAGGAAGCGCGCCTGAGGATATCTGTAATGGCTGAAAGAAGTCTTTCCTGCAGCTCATAGCCGTCTGTGGCTTCAAAGTAAGTATCCGGAACTCCGTCGCCGTCCTTGTCCCACTCCTCCTGGAGGTCGGGGCGGTTGTTACCATTTTTATCTTCGAACCCGCCGTTTTGGGCCGCATCTTTCAGCAGCTGGCGGGCGTTTGGATCATCCCCAAAGGCGTAGATTGTATATAAGATAAGGTTTTGATCGCTGCCAAGATCGTCTCGCAGGTCGTTGGTGCGGGCATAAAGCGCGATGTCGTCGAGATAATCGGTGCCATCAGACGGGTAAGTGCCGGCATCGTTGCCATCCTCATCATAATCTTTTAGAAAATCAGGAATCATCCGGTCTTTTGTCGAGGCGCCGTCTGTAAGCAGGATAACGAAGCTCTTGGCGCATTCTATAAACTGGTCCGAATAGTAAGGATCCATGGTGTTATTAAAGGGACCGGTGGCGCCGTTGGGATAATCGAACCCACTCTGGACAGCTTCCTGTTTAAAGTACTGCATGGCCACGTAGTAGGTCTCAGCCAGCGGTGTCCAGGTGTCCGCGCTTGTGTTTTGAAGATCAGTGATGAGCGTGGTTATATTCGTGCCAACGCGATTAGCGACATACCCGCCGCTTTCGTTGTGGCCGGTTCCGTAATTAAACCACATGTTTCCCCAGCGCGCCTGATCGCCCACTCTCTGAAGAACGCCGGCCAGGTTGCCTTCATAAAAATCTTCAGGTTCATTGGCCTCCTCTTTCTGGACCGAAATATTATAACGGGCAATATAGCCGCTCCAAGGATAGGAATCGTCATCCACATAGATATAGCCGCCCTTTAGGCCATAGTAGAAATTGCCGTGATGAGGCGAGGCGTTGGAGCCGATGTATCTCTTGACATATGTCCGGCTCGATTGCGCCGGGGTTTCACCAATATTGGTCTGGTTCCCGCCGCCGGTGCGGGACGTAGCCAGACCTCCCATGAGCACCTTTCGCAGGATATCTATACGCCTCATGGAGAGCCAGTTTAAGAAGTTACCGTCCCACTCGCCGTTTGGATCCCTGGAAAACTTATTGCTAGCATAAGTATATCTAGCCTCAGGGTCGAAGTAGCCGTAATACAGGGGGTTCTCAGCCTCGTACTCGACATAGAGTATTGGGGCATTGGCGGTGCCGCCGTCACCGGAATACGCGTCTCGCTTTCCTGTGCCCCAGATTTTAAAAACAATGGCGCTGCCCGGTCCCCATCCGGTTCTGCTTACGATTTCCTGGACAATAGCGATCAGGTCAGGCGTACTGTACCTGGTATCAGCCGTCCAGGACTCTATATTATTCCAGGCCACCGAAGCCACGGTTTCGGGTCTATTGGTTGTGCTCGATATATCTTCGTTGTCAGCGTCAATCCAATTCTGCCAGCTGCCAGCAGAAAACTGAACTGCATGGTCGCTGTCCTGCCCGACGATGGTAAAAGAGGAGGCGACGGATCTACTGCCATATGCTTTGAACGAGATGTAAGCGCTTTTAATGAGCGCTCCTTGAGGGATACCCGTATTCTGGAAACGGACGCCGACCATCATTTGAGTAACGCCGTCGTCCTCAAGCGCGCCAATATCAAGGTCAACACTGTAGCCGTAAGTGCGGCCCGTATCCGCTCCGCTGCGTACCTCTTCAGCATCGTCACGGGATTGCACCACACTGACCCCGACTTCACCGCTGGCATAGGGAACATCAGCGACAAGGCCGCCATCCCCGGGCCAGGTGCCATAGGCGTTAAAATTCATGCTGCCGGAGTTATCGAGGATGATCATGATATTAGGCGTAACCGCGCTGGTCAAGTAGACGGGGTAAGAGGTATAGTCAGCCATGGAAGGCTGGACCGACCATCCGGGAGCCGGATTGACTAGAACTAGCCCTAGTAGCAAAACCGCAGTGATAAGTATTTTATTTCGTAGCATTATTTACCTCCCGCCACACCGACGACCTTACGGTATCGGGCGTCAATATGTGAGCGTGCGCTATTGGGCGCCTGGCCAACGGAATCGAAATCATAATAGATGAGCACTCCGCCGGTCGTGCCCGCGCCCACGCCCTCTGCGCCAGATGCGAACTGCACCCCGCCACCTGGCATGAATTGAGCCCCGGTGGGGTCTCGATCAATGTCTACACTGAAGTTGGAGACACTTATCGTCTGGCTCAAATCTGGATTTACAATCGCTGGCGAAACCGAATCTGTGGCATCGGCCTCAAAAAAATACCCCATGACTTCATCTCGGAGGCCAATGTCAATGCTGATATCGGGAATGTCGGTCGGCACCGTTCCATCGTTAATGATGCGGCCAACGATCTTGGGCGATACTTCTATGCCGCTGTCTCCGGCGTAGAAGGCCTGCCTTGATACGGTGGTGTTGTGGCTTATGGTGATCTCCGTTCTGGACATCATACTTGCGGTCAGGCCGATGACGCTCATGACCGCCAGCAGGATCAGCGTCATGATGAGCACCGAACCCTCTTCATCTGTCCTGAAATGTTTTCTAACGGCTTTACTCATTGTTTTTCCTCAACTAATGAAAGGCTCCTTACAGACCCATATTTCGCATTTTGATGAAGGTCTGAAGTGTGCGATAGTGGTATTTTGTGCCATCAGGGGCGGTGTAGTCCGGATCAATATTTGCGGTGCGCCCGGTCAAGCTGACAGTCACAGCTCTAACATTTGCCCGGTCCTGGGTGCTGGCCGGTATGCCTTGGGTCCCATCGGCATAAGTGTAGTTGAAACTGAGGCCGGTGATATTTTCAGCCAGAGTTACAGCGCCGGTTTGGGCTACCCAGGAGGTACTGCCTGCCGACCATTCCCAACTCTGGCGGGTTAAAGTGGTCGCGGCAAGGGTATAGCGGACTAACTCCGGGTTATTGTCAGCATTCAAGTCCGCAATAAAGGTCATGGCGACGGCGGTAGCCTCCCTGATCTGTTCATCAGAATCCAACGCACCCTGCATGGCCGTGGGGATATACCCGGCCATCCTCATCTCATGAAGCATGATTTCCAGGGCTGAGCGCACAAACTGCTGGGTCATGACCACATCGTCCTGAACTACGTATGCCCGATTGGAAAATGTGAAAATAGAGACAGCGCCGGCGAGTAAAAAACCGGCCAAAGCGATGGCGATAAGCAGTTCAACCAGTGTGAATCCTTTGTTTTTCTTTCCCATGCTCTTCTCACTCCCGCGAAATGATGCCATCTATGGTTACAGCGCGCCCGCCTTTGAATGACCAGCTGACCCTCACGGAAATCAGCTTCATGTTCCGTGCTGGAATGTCGTCAACCACATTCCAGACCCTGGTGTATCCATTGCTGGCCACATTATTTCCATTCTCGTCAATAGGGTTGGCCACGCTTCCCAGGCCATCAACATTGGTATGGTCCACAGCCAGGGACCAGTCGAAATAATTTTGGTTCTGATCGTAGTTTGCATTCGTATCGCTAAGCTGCGAATCAGTATAAGCCAGGCTTTTAAGCTCCTCCATCTTATCCTGAGCCAGTATGGTGGCAATCGTCCGCTGCTGGCTGGAGGCGTTGCTGCCGATGGACACGGTTTGCAATGATGAAAGAGCAAAAAGCGCTAAAACCAGGATAACCATACTGATAAGAACCTCGATAATGGTGAATCCTTTTCTATCATTCGTCATGGTCATGTCACCTCATTCCCAGTTAACCCCGTCTTTACTTTTTTGCATCGTCATCTGACCCACAGGCGTAATGGTCACCCGCCGCCACTCACCCTGGTTGTTCCTGAGAATTACGTTCCCGGAAACAAAGGCCCCGGCAGTTGAACGGGCGGCTAAGCCGTGTGAATCGAAACCAATGCTTGTAGTCGAGGTTGCCAGGTGGGTTATTTCAAAAAAACTGTCACCGTCCGGATCTGTCTGGCTTGATACCGGACCGCCATTATTATTAAAGGCCGCGGAAACAAGGGATACTAGGCCTGGCATGGATTTGGCCACCAGAACGGTTCTTTCTTCCAGATCCACCGTTCCGTCACCATCCAGGTCGTCCTGCTGCCAGTTGTTATTAGAATCAAGGAAGATAAGATAACTACCGACTGCACCCTGAGCCGAATAGGCCCCCGGTACAAACACCGCCACGCACCTCACGCTCAGGCGCACCGCCGTAGCCCTGGCCATTTGAAGATTGACCATCATCTTCCGGGTCTCAGCGTTCAAACGATAACCAGGGAGAAAGGAGCTGGTGGTTGGAACGGTGATCGCGGCCAAAACACCAATGATGCCAATTACGACAATAAGCTCAAGAAGGGTGAACCCTAATTTTAATCCTGGTATGGATTTCATAACCTACCTCACTGACCCGTAATAGGTCATTTTTCATGCCAAAAGAGCGGCCTCCCGAACAAAACTATAACATGAGGATATTATTTAATATTTACCTCAAGAATTCCCCTGGGAGCTTTATCCTCTTCGAGGATATTATAAAACTTTTTAATAAGTATTAATGTTTTTTATAGACACGAATTAGGCCTATTCCAACCCATAGGCCTTGATTTTGGTTAGTAAGGAGGGGTAGCTGATCTTGAGCCTGCGGGCGGCTTCGGAGCGGTTACCTTCACTCTGGTTTAAGGCTTCCTTGATTAAACGAGCTTCGAGGTTTCGAATCCAGGCCTTAAGGTCCAGATCATCCGGGGTCCCGGCCTCCCCCGGCTTTGAAACACCCAGATGGATGTGAGAAGGAACATCTTCCTTTTCAAGGCGGGAGTGAGGGGAAAGAATAAGAATCCGTTCCACCAGATTCTCCAGTTCCCGGACGTTCCCTGGCCATGAGTAGTCAAACAAGGCCTCAGCCGCTTCAGGCGATATTTCGGGCCGCTCCCGGCCCATCCGGGCGGATTGGGCGACAAGGAAGTGGTCCAGGAGCAGCGGGATATCTTCCGGCCGCTCCCTGAGCGGCGGGATAAACAGAGGCAGTACGTTAAGTCGGTAATACAGGTCTTCACGGAACTGCCCGGCTTCCACCTCTCTGGACAGGTTCCGGGCCGTGGCCGCCACGATACGCACATCCACCTGAATCGGCGTTGAAGCACCTACGGGTCGAATCTCCTGTTCCTGTATAGCCCGAAGGAGCTTGACCTGGAGGGACAATGGCAACTCCCCGACTTCATCCAGGAAGAGGGTTCCCCCATCGGCTTCTTGAAAGAGACCGACCCGGTCCTGGACGGCGTCGGTGAAAGCCCCGCGGACGTGGCCAAAGAATTCGCTCTCCAGGAGTTTCTCCGGGATAGCCCCGCAATTTACGGGCACGAAGGGCTTTTCGGCCTGGGAGCCCGCTTCATGAATAGCCCTGGCCACCAGGTCCTTGCCTGTCCCCGACTCACCTGTAATCAAGACCGGGCTGCTGGCCTCGGCCACCCGATTCACCATGACCAGGAGATCGGTCATAGCCTTGCTCCGGGCCACGATTCCGGCGCGAGGTCTCTCTGCCGCGGCCCGGCGCAGGGCCACATTTTCCCGGCGCAGTCGTTCCCGCTCCTCCGCTTTCTTGAGGGTCAGTAATATTTCATCCGGATTAAAAGGCTTGAAAACATAATCAAAGGCGCCGGCCTTGGTGGCTTCGAGCGCTGAATCCACAGTACCATAGGCCGAGAGCATGATTATGGGCGCCAGCACGCCGCGCGCCTTGGCCTCGTTTAAAAAAGTCAATCCATCCATGACCGGCATGCGCACATCGCACAGGATGTAATCAAAGGCTTCCCGGTCCAAACAGGCCAGCCCTTCCGCGCCATTGGCCGCCTCGACGATCTGATACCCTTCACGGGAAAGAAAGGTCTTCAAAACAAGACGCATGTTTTCCTCGTCATCCACCACCAGAACACGCTGTTCCTCTATAGGTGTCATCCCTTTTCCTCTTCCGTTACAGGCAGAAACACGGTCATCAGACTCCCTTGACCCTCCTCGCTCTTGACCTCAATCCGCCCGCCAAAGGATTCAACAATGGATAAGCTGACGCTCAGGCCCAGACCGGTGCCTTCCCCTGGCTCCTTGCGAGTAAAAAAAGGGTCAAAGATCTTCTCCAGGTCTTCCTCCATAATACCAGACCCTGTATCGGCCACAGATATAAAAACCTCATCCTCACCGCTCCGGCCGGTGCCGATCGTTATGGTCCCCCCGTTTGGCATGGAATGACCGGCATTATTTAGCAGATTGAGCAAGACCTGAGTCAACCGGTTTGCTTCAGCCTTGGCAGGGGGAAGATCCGGCGTAAGGTCTGTCACCACCTCAAGGCTCTGGAACCATTTCTGAACCTCAGCCAATGTCAGACCGTCAGTAACAAGTTTATTGAGGTCCACCGGCCCGGTTTCGATCCTGGCCGGACGAGCGAAGTCGAGCAGGGATTGAATAATAGCATCCATACGACTCAACTCGGACAGCGTGCGGTTGAGGAAGTCAATTCGTTCCTCCTCACCCAGGTCTTTCCGCCTGAGGAGATGAACAAAGCCTTGAATCGTGCCCAAAGGGTTGCCTAGTTCGTGGGCCAGACCGGCAGCCAGCCGGCCGACCGTGGCCATCTTCTCCGACTTCACTAGCCTTTCCTGAGCCTCCTTCAGGGAAGCAAGATTCTCCTCCAGCTTCTTTCGGCTTTCCATTAAGTTGCGGGCCATGGTTTCAAAGGCCTCTTCCAGTTCGCCGATCTCCCCTGCTCCGCTGACCGGTTCCAGGCCGGGCCGATATTCATCTTGAGCCAGCGCCTTGACTCGAACGAGCATCCGGGTCAGGGGCCTGATAAGGCGCCTCGAAAGAACGTAGGTTCCGAAAAAGACCATTATCAGGGTGTCCAGGAGGAGGTACAGCAAGATGATCCAGCGAATTCGTGCCCAGGAGGCTCGTAAATCCGTCAGCGGAGAATAAAGACCGACCACCCCGATAACTCTCGGCCCGTCAAACAAGGGCACGGCCAAAGCTAGAGTCGGATCCGAACCGAAGAAGATAAAACCTGTGCGCCTTAAAAATGTTCTCATCTGTCTGGTTTTAAGGGTCTGCTCAAGATCGTTTCGATTAGGACGGTCTTCCCAGGACCAGGCCGGTGATGTCACCAGGGGTTTGCCATTCTGGTCCAAGACCGCGATGCCTTTAAAACCAGTCTGAGCCAGGGTGTTGACCCAGTATTCCAGGCCTCCCTCCAGTGAAGGAGTAATAAGCCGTTCTTCAATAGTCCTGGCCAGAATCAGCCCGCTTTCCACCTTCAGCGCGATCATCTCCCGCTGTGTATATTTAAAGACAACCAGCCCGACCAAGCCCACAGCCGCAGCCACAAGCAAAGCCAGACTGACGATGATCTCAAAACGAAGCCCGCGCTCTTTCAGGCTAACCATTATCCGGCTCAGTTATTATTAAGGTTCAGTCAAGGAAGATACCAGTCAAGAATAATTTCCCCAAAAAACAAGTATATCAAAGCCGCCAAGGAGAGAAAAGGACCAAAAGGCAGCCTTTTTCGCAGGTCCCATTCCCGTTGCCAGATCGTCATCATGAGCACTAGGGCCAGCCCGATCATAGAACCTAAAAACAGGCTGAAAAAGACCGAGCGCCAACCGAGGAACGCTCCAATCATGGACAGGAGAGTAAAATCACCGCCGCCGATACCTTCTTCCTTGCGGATCAAATAATAAAGCTTAAAAATGAGCCAGACAAGGGCCCCGCCCAAAAACAGCCCCAGTACCGATCCACTCAGTGAGAGCAGACGCAGGTTGTTCAGACCCCATTTCATGAGCTGTCCGCCCAGCCAGGGCCCGATCAGGCTCCAGTCAGGAATAATGATAGCTGCCAGAAGCCCTATGGTTATCCCGGGCAAGGTGATTTTGTCAGGTATAATCATTTTGTCTAAATCTATGTATGTAATGGCTACCAATGACAGAACCAAATACAGCCCGACCAAGGCCCGAAAGGACGGCCCGAACTTGAAATAAACCGCCAGGGTTAAAAGCCCCACCGCCACCTCCACCACAGGGTAGCGAAACGAGATCCTCGCATCACATTTTCGACAACGACCCCTTAAGATAAAAAAACTCAAAAGCGGCAGGTTGTCGTACCAGGCGATCTGAGCGCCGCAATCCGGACACATGGACCGGGGGCGAACCAGAGACAGCCCGCGAGGCAAACGGTAAATAACGACATTAATGAAACTGCCCAGGCAAAGACCTAAAATAAATATCAAAATGTTAATTCCCCAAATAGACACGCTGTCTCCCTAACCGCTGCCGAGCCTTGTTGACAGGTTCCAGGACCCATGATATGTTTGAGGTACTTTTCATTAGCCACACCAAAAGCCATTGCGTAATGATTATCCGCATTAACCCTAATAATCCTCAGCCCCGGCTCATCGCCAGAATAACGGAAGTACTCCAAACCGGCGGGGTCATAAGCTATCCGACCGATACCAACTACGGCCTTGGCTGTAATCTCCACCAGAAAAAGGCCATTGAAAAAATCTACCGCATCAAAAAACGGAACCCGAAAAAACCGTTCAGTTTCATCTGCGCCGACCTTAAAGATATCAGCAAGTACGCTCGCGTCTCAAACTACGCATACAAGACCATGCGCCGGCTCCTGCCCGGACCTTACACCTTCATCCTCGAAGGCACGCGCCTGGTTCCCAAAATCATGCTCACACCTCGTAAGGAAGCCGGTATCCGGGTCCCGGATAACAAAATTTGCATCGCTCTAGTCAAGGCCCTGGGCAACCCTATCATTAACACAACCGCGGCCCTCGATGAGGATGAAGTCTTATGCGATCCCGAGGAGGTCGAAGCCAGATTCAAGGGGCTTATTGATCTGGTAGTGGACGGCGGGCCTGTGCCTGGAAAGCCTTCCACCGTGGTCTCCCTCGTTAACGACACCCCGACAATCATTCGCGAAGGCCTCGGGGACGTGAGCATTATCTAACCAAGACCGGTTTCTTTATACGACGCCAAATCCAGGGAAAGCGGGTTTCCTCGGACCACGGCTGAGGGATGAATCCAGGCACGATAAGCTCGGGTCTCTTAAGAAGACTATGCGCCTGGAATGGAAAGAGCAGAGATTTCGAGAGGCAGAGCCCAAAGCCAAGACGACTAATCGCCATTGAGACGCGCCTTGATCTCTTTGCTCGCCTTGAATAAGATCGAGCGGCGGCGGTCGAGATTCACCACCTCGCCCGTCCCCGGGTTACGGGCCTGCCGCGGGGCATACTCCCGAATGTGGAAGGAACCAAAGCCTCTGAGCTCAATCTTCTCTCCACGCACCAATGCATCGGTCGCAGTCTCGAAAATCAAGCGGACCATATATTCGACGTCGCTGACCTTCAGCTCTTTATGCTCCCGCGCCAGGGCGGCGATCAACTCTCGTTTAACCATAAAAATAACAAGTTAGAATCTAGAGACAGAATAGCAACAGATTGCGATTTGTAAACCTTCCTGTATAAATCACTTCGAGCGGCCAAGCTCCTCAGAGGTCATATTAAAGACCTGGCGCGTAAAGATACTGCAGTTTGAAGGGATATTCCAGCCAGTCTGGCAAAAATTTTGCCTGGCTCCTGCCAGTCAACAAATCCCAGAACCACAACCTTTTCCGTTTGGGATAGATTAGTTTCGGTCTGTCTTTTAATCCTGCGACCTTCTGAGCCAGGGCCACTGCATCCTCAAAGTTGCCAAGCTTATCAACCAGACCGAGACTGACGGCCTCCTCACCGGTAAAGACGCGTCCGTCCGCAATCTTGATCACCTTTTCTAAAGGCAATTGCCGGGCTTTGGCCACATCCTTGATGAACTGCTGATGAATCTGCTCCACGAGTCGCTGGAGGATCTCTTGTTCTTTTGCGGTCATCTCCCGGGTGGGAGAACCGATGTCTTTAAACTCACCGCTCTTAATAACAATGGATTTAAGACCGACTTTTTGGAATAAACCTTCATAGTTGGCAAACTGCATGATCACGGCCATGCTGCCGGTCAAAGTCCCTGGGTTGGCCAGGATCTGGTCTGCGGCCGAAGCAATATAAATTCCCCCTGACGCGGCCAGGCTGCCCAGAGAAGCAATGACTTTCTTTGTTTTCCGCGTCCGCAGCACTTCCCGGTAAATCTCCTGGGTGGGAGCCACACCTCCCCCAGGCGAATTAATCCTGAGAATAACGGCCTTTATCCTTTTATCGCGACGAAACCAGACCAGCGTTTTAAGTGTGGGCTCGGCATTGACGATAATACCTTTAATCTCAACTACTCCCACGCCCTCACCAGATGAGAAATCACCGACGCCACCGCTAAAATAGGCGACGCCACCCAAAATACCGGCTAATACAATGATAACGCCCAAAATAATAAGCAAAGACATAAGACAAGAACGCCGACCGCTCCCTGTTTGAGGCGGTCGGCTGTTAGGCATAGCGGCTGACATAGCTGACCCTAGTCTGCATCTGACCGATCAGTCCAAGGTTTATGTTTCTGGCTGGCTCTCCTCCTTTACCTGATCTGGAGCTGGAGAGCCTTCTTCTGTGGGAGAGGCTTCCTCAGTGGATGCCTTTTCTTCTATATGTAATGCTTCCTCAGTGGAAGCATCCTCTTCTTCAGGAACTGCCTCTTCCGCCTTCGAGACTTCATGCGCAGGAGACGATTCGTCTAAGGAAGGTGCTTCTTCTGTGGGAGAGGCTTCGTCCGGCTGGAGATCTTCCGCAGATTCTGCTTCGAGGGAATTATTCAGATTAGCCTTATTGAGGGCCTGCTGAAGCTGTGCGCCAAGACTGGAGGTCGCAGCCTGACTGGTTGTGGTGTACTGGTTAAAGTAAGATCGCTCTTCGTCTTTCTTCAAACGCCTGACCGACAGACCGATTTTCCGCTCCTGAACGCTGATATTAATTACTTTAGCCGAGATAACATCACCGAGGCTATAAAGGTCCCTGAGGTTCTTTCCTTTGACACGACCGACCTCGGAGATATGAACCAGGCCCTCGATACCTTCTTCCAGCTCCACAAAGAGGCCGAAATCAGTGATGTTGGTTACTGTGCCGGTCACGCGGCTGCCAATGGGGTATTTTTTGGGAATAAGCTCCCATGGATCAACTTCCAGCTGTTTGATCCCCAGGGAAAATCTTTCGCTCTCTTTATCAACTTTAAGAACAACAGCCTGAATTTCATCGCCTTTTTTAAATAGCTCAGAGGGATGTTTGATGCGCTTGGTCCAGGAGACGTCAGAAACATGGACCAGGCCGTCAATACCTTCATCTATGCCGATGAATATACCAAAGTCAGTGATATTTTTAATCTTGCCTTCTATGGTTGTCCCGACCGGGTATTTCTCGGTCACAATGTCCCACGGATTGGGTTCGACCTGCTTCATACCGAGCGAGATGCGCTTGTTGCTCACATCAATGCTCAGAATCATGCATTCTACCAGATCACCCACGGATAATATTTTGGCCGGGTTTCGAATTTTACGGGTCCAGGACATTTCTGAAACATGAATCAAACCTTCAATTCCCTCCCGAACCTCAACAAAGGCGCCATAATCAGTTAGAGAGACAACCTTGCCCATGATCTTGGTTCCCACCGGGCACGAGTTTTCTGCCTGAAGCCACGGATCCCTTTTAAGCTGCTTCAACCCGAGGGACACGCGCTCCTGCTCCCGATCGAAACGAAGAACCTTGACCTCAATTTCACCGCCAACCGTTAAAAACTCTGAAGGGTGTCCCACGCGCCCCCAGGACATATCCGTAATATGCAGAAGACCATCAATGCCTCCCAGATCCACAAAGGCGCCGTAGTCCGTGATGTTCTTGATAATACCTTTCATGACCGCGCCTTCTTCCATTGAGGCGATGGTTTCATCTTTAAGAACCTTTCGCTCTTCTTCTAAAATAGCACGGCGGGACAAGACTACATTTTCACGACGCTTGTTATATTTTAAAATCTTGAAGTTGAAAACTTCTCCAACCAGGGACTCCAGATCCTTGATCGGTCTGAGGTCAACCTGGGAACCTGGCAGAAATGCGGTTACTCCGATATCCACAGAGAGGCCGCCTTTGACCCGGGCCATAACCTTTCCCTGGATGACACCATCCTGACTGTATATCCGGCTAATCTCATCCCAAACCTTTATCTTCGCCGCCTTCTCTTTGGAGAGAAGAATATCATCAAGCTCGCCTTCATACCGTTCTAAGACGACTTCGAGTTGGTCACCGACTTCGACATTCACGTTGCCTTGCTCATCCAGGAACTCTTCTATTGAGATGCGGCCTTCGGACTTATATCCAATGTCAACCATTACATTTTCTTTGTTTACCTGGACAACAACACCGCGGAGAAGCTCCCCCTCCTCTAAAGGCTTGAAGCTTTCTTCATAAAGATCGCCAAAGTTCAACTCATCTTCAGAACTCAACGGTGCATCCTCTGCACCCAAAGTGGTCTGGTTTTTGTCTTGGTTTTTGTCTTGGTTTTTGTCTTGGCTTTCTTCTTGGCTTTTGTCTTGGCTTTCTTCTTTAAAATCATCAACCATCTTATTCATTTTCCCTAAAAAACCCCCAACTGTTTTTGCAAGACGCCCTCGCTCCCTCACTCCAAAATTACCTGTTTACTTAAGGTCATAAAAACTCTGACTTACCCGCCCGAAAGATATAACTTACAGTTTCAAGCAGAAAGTACGCTTACTTTAACTTTTTCTTATACCAAAGCTAATTTCATAAAGCAAACTAAATCAGTTCAAACAAATGAGTTCCTTTTTAATATAAAATTAAGTTTTTAGTATTATACCATAATGAAACCCTGAAAATACTATTTAGTTAGCAAGGCAGCTTGCCAGTGATTAAACTTTATTATTGAAAATACTTCCTGTTAAGTAATCAATAATGGCTGGCAATGCTTCGTCTGGGCAATCAGGGCCTAGCCCAGGGAATCCACGACCTCCTGATAGCCGTCAGCCAGCCTGCGAACGACCTCGCCCGCTTCAAGAATCTCGTTGATCAAACCGGCCGACGCCCCGCAATAAGCCTCACCGCTTTCCAGTTCTCCTTCAAGCCCGCCGGCTCTGGAGGCGGCGTGGCCCATGAAATCCCTGATCTCCTCCGCACTAGCGCCTGATCTTTCAAGCTCTAAAAGTACCGTAGTGAACTCTGTCTTTAAACTTCGCGTCGGGATGAGCGGACGGCAGGTAATCACGGTGTCGGTGTCCCTGGCGGCGAGGATGGCCTCCTTGTATCTCTGGCTGGCAATATTTTCTTTGACCGCTACAAACCGAGTCCCAAGCTGAACACCTTCAGCCCCCAGGGCCATAGCGGCTACCACGCCTCTGGATTCGACAATACCTCCGGCCGCAATGACCGGTATCTGAACGGCGTCAACCACTTGAGGGATCAGTGAAAATAAAGGTAGCTCATCGAACCCGTTGCGAGCCGCGGCTTCAACTCCTTCCGCGATGACGCCATCCATGCCGGCCGATTCAGCGACCTGGGCGTGTCTCACCGCGCTGACCACATGGAGCACCTTTACTCCCCCGCTATGCAGAAGTTCGGTGTAAAGCCGAGGATCGCCCGCGGCGGTGATTGCAACCGGGACCTGGTGGGTGAGGACAAGGTCCATAAGAAGACCGCAGTCCCGCAGGTCCAGCGGGATGTTCACCCCGAAAGGTTTCTGGGTCAGTCCTTTCGCCTTAAGAACCTGGGTTTCAAGATTGGCAACCGGGTCACCGTGAGGCTCCATGCCGGCCATGGGGCTGATGACGCCCAGTCCGCCGGCATTGGAGACCGCGGCGGCCAGGCCGGCATCGGCCAGCCAGAGCATACCGCCCTGCAGGATGGGGTAGCTGATGCCGAGTATCTGAGAGACACGTGTCTGTTTCATAAGTCGCCTCCAATTAAAGCCTTATTGAAGGCCTGGTCTTTCAGGCCTGTCATTAATATCTTTTAATGCAGGTTAAAGTCAATCGAGGAATGAAGAAACGGCCTCTTTAAAGGCAGTCGGGTTTTCCTGAACCGGGAGATGACTGGCAGCGGATATTTCTGTCCATTCTGCGTTTTGCATCAACTGGCACATCTCTTCCGCCTCCAGCCGGGATAGAAAAAGGCTTTCCTCGCCCCGGATCACCAGGGTGAGGCAGGTGATATTCCCCATGAGGGGCCTCAGGTCTTCCAGGATGAAACCAGGCCGCTCCGCCATTTGTTTCATGCGGACGTCATACCTGGGGATGAGTCTTGCCCCGGCCGTGACCTGGCAGGCGTGAATTATGAGGCGGTGACAGGTTTCGCGGGAAAGGCTGGGATAGGCCGCCTGGGCTTCCTGTATCATTTCCTCCAAGGTCCCGCTTTCAAGCCTGATACGGTTCAGAAGGTCATTCAGGGCCATGGTCGAGCGCTGACTCGCAGCCGCACGCGCATCCACCAGGATGAGCCGGTTTACCCGGTCGGGGAGGCAGGCGGTATAGAACAGGGCGTTTCGGCCTCCCATGGAGTGACCGACGAGAATCAGGTTATTCAATCCAAGGAGCTTAATAAATTCGGCGAGGTCCGAGAAATAATCGTCCAGGCTGTAGGCCCCGTCCGCGGCCCATTGACTTTGCCCGTGCCCCCGCTGGTCCAGGGCCAGGACATGATAATCACGCTTTGAGCTTAAAGCAAAATCATCCCAGACACGAGCATGACCCAGGAAGCCGTGCAGGAGTATCATAGGCTGACGGGCATGGTCGCCCCACTCAAGGTAGTGAAGCTTAACACCATTAACCTCAAGCCACCTCTCTTCTGGACCAGGTTCACCCATGAGCGCTTCATTTAGAGAAATGAATTGAAGAAATGATCAAGGGTAATGACTCAGGATCAATTCTGTGGGGCTTTAATCGGATGAAGGTGATTTTTTCGGTTTTTGGAGCTCCATTTCCTTACCGCAGCACTCTGGATTTTTATCACTGGCCTTGGTGCAAAGCACTTCCGTATTGCAAACCGAACAGCGATATCTCTTTCCCAGTTGACTCATTTTACTCCTCCTGAATTATGACTGCCTGACCAGGGGTTAGTTGACTTTTTTCATGGGCTGACCGCAGCATTGAAGCTTTCCATCACCGCCGCGGGTGACGATATATGTGGCGCCGCATTTTTCGCAGGTGTATCTTTTTCCAACTTGATTGGCCATTACGGACTTATCCTCCTCATTGTCGAACTAAAAAAAACGGTCTAAAGAATATCTTAGCCCTTTGGAAAAGTCAAGTTAAGGACTGCCGTTAAGGACTGCCGTATTCATCGGCGAGTTGTTTTCGGAGGAGCTTGCCCAGGGAGCTTCGGGGTAACTCATCTACAAAGATTACTGACCGGGGCCGCTTGAAGGAGGCAAGATTGGAGCGGCAGAGCTCTATGATCTCCTCCTTGGTGGCGGTTTCTCCCTTTTTCAGCTCCACGACAGCCAGAGGCTCCTGTCCCCATTCCTCATCCGGAACCCCAATGACAGCCGACGCCTCGATCTTGGGGTGAGAATTGAGTACCTCTTCCACTTCTCTAGGTGAAATGTTCTCACCCCCGCGAATGATCATGTCATCCGCCCGCCCGGTCAGATAGATATAACCGTCTTCATCCATCCAGCCCATGTCCGACGTGCGGAGCCAGCCATCCGGGGTAAAGGCCTGCGTCGTCTTTTGCTCGTCTCGCCAGTAACCGCTCATGATGCGCGGGCCGCGAGCTACAATCTCGCCGACCTCATTCGGCCCCACCTCCTTTCCGGCCTCATCAATGATCCGAATCTCCACATCTGGAAGCGGCCTGCCGATGGAGGAAGACAGCCGCCTGAGCTTCTTCTTCTGTTCTTCTTCAGAACCCTCAATAAGATGGTCTTCAGGGCTCAGGGTCGTGATGGTCGAACCGGTTTCAGTCTGGCCGAAGGCATTGATGAAACTTACCTCCGGAAGGGCCTTGATCGCCCTTTTGATGACCTCGAAAGGCATGGTGGCCGCGCCGTAAGTGATCACCTGGAGGCTGGAGAGATCGTAGCTGGAAAAATCAGGGAAATCAATGACCTGCTTGAGCATGGTGGGCACGAGCATGGCCCGGTTGGCCTGCTCCAGCTGAACCGTTTCCAGCCACTCCTGGACCTCGAACTGCCTCATCAAAAGCAGTGTTCGACCGCCGTAAACCGCGGCCAGCATGCCCTGTATCCCGGCGACATGATACATCGGGACGGTCAGCAGGTTTTTTTCTTCAATATCCGGGTCAGCCGGATCCACGTTATCCAGGATATAGGTGGAAAAGGTATTGTGAGTCAAAGGCACGGCCTTAGGTCGCCCGGTGGTGCCAGAGGTGAACATGAGGATGGTGGTATCGTCATCATCGAGTTCAGCGAAAAGTTCCTCATCCGAGCCGGAAGCGACCAGGTCCTCGTAAGCGAGCATACCTTCAAAAGTACGATCCAGGGAAATCAGCTTTCCCAGGCCGGACAGCTTCGGGAGCATCTCCTGGAGCATCTCGAGGTATCTTTCTCCTACGAAGAGAACCTTGGCCTCTGAGGTATTGATCATGTAAGCCAGTTCATCGGCCTTGGCCCTGAAATTCAACGGCACAAAGACGGCCCCCATTTTGGCCGTGGCAAAATAGGCCTCGATGTACTGAGGACAGTTGACACTGAGCATCCCGAGCCTGTCTCCCGGACCAACGCCCAGCTCGATCAGCGCTTGGGCCAGCCGGTTAATCCGCTCGCTAACCTCAAGGTAGCTCAGTCGCCTTTGCTCAAAAACCATGAAATCGCGCTCAGGGCAGATGGAAACGGCGATATTGAGTAAATCTGTTGTATTCATTTTCTGTAATCTTTCCTGTCTTCTAAGTTATTTGTAAAAAATATAATTTCCCATACCCATAAATATTAAAAAAAAGTGAAACGATGAACCTTCCTTCCCCTTATTTTATGGCTTTTGCGTCCGGCGTTAGTTTAGACGCCAGCCTCTTTTCAAGTTCCAGACCTTGGGTCAGGGGGAGATTCAGGCCCCTCAAGACCGCCTGTTTAGTTACCCTAATAATTAAAGGATCACAAGCTGCAATTTGAGTTGCCACCTCTTCGGCCAAAGGTAAAAGCCGATCTCCAGATACAACTTTATTCACCAATCCGGCTTGAAGGGCCTCGTCAGCACCGATCCAGCGGCTGGTGAGCAGCATTTCCAGGGCCTTGCCACGCCCTACGGCGCGAGGCATTGTCTGAGTAGCGCCGGCCGCGGGGATAATACCCAGGCCTGCTTCAGGCAGACCGAACCGGGCGTCTTCTGAAGCGATAACCAGGTCACAGCACAGGGCGATTTCAATGCCCGAGCCCAAGACATAACCGTGCACCGCGGCGATTAGGGGCTGGGGAAGGTTTAAAAAAAGGCCCCAGAGATCGCGGTCAAAGCGCACCTCACGCGCTGCGGTCGGGGGCGGAGCGGTCAGGAATTCGGTCAAATCCGCGCCCGCGCAAAAGGCCTTTTCCCCTGCGCCCTTGAACAGGACTACCCTGACCTCGTCGTCAAGCTTGATGGCGCTCAAGACTTCGTACATGTCGTCCCGCATCTGAACGTTGTGGATATTCATGACTTCAGGACGATTCAGGGTCACAGAAGCAACGTGCGCCTGTTTTTCAAAAATCAGGGTCTCGAAGGTGTTCATTTTCCCTTGAAATCAGGCTTTTTTTTATCACGGAAGGCAGTTACGCCTGCAGTACGGTCTTCGGTGGTATGGAGCAGAAAATAGAGGTCCGCTTCCAGGCGAAGCCCCTGCTCCAGGGTCATATCCATGCCCTTATGAATCGCCTCCTTGACATATCTCAAGGCTAGCGGGCCCTTGGCCGCCAGGTCGCGCGCCATCTTTAGAGCAGCGGGCATGAGTTCATCAGGAGGCGCCACCTGGTTGACCAGGCCTATCTCCAGGGCCTCCTGTGAATCTATGGTTTGACCGAGCAGGATCATCTCCAGGGCCTTGGCCCTTCCAACCAGGCGCGGCAGGCGCTGGGTTCCCCCGTCAAAGGCCATCTCGCCTTCTGTCACCTGAGGTATGGCAAAACGGGCGGTCTCGGACGCAATCCTGATATCGCAGGCCAGAGCCAGCTCCAGGCCCTGACCGATGGCATCCCCATTGATGGCCGCGATGGTGGGCCGGTCAAAGGAGCCAATCATAGAAGCTGTGGACAGTTTTGAGATGAATTCCTCTCTGCTGGTAAAGTTGGGATATTCCCGGGGGTCAGTGCCACAGGAAAAGAATTCTTTACCTTTACCGGTAAGGACAACCACATTAATCTCACTGCCAAATCCGATCTCGGCCCTGATCGCTTTTAACTCAGCCGCGGTTTGAGCGGTGATGGGATTTTTTTCGCCCGCCCGGTTTAGGGTTATGATCCCTATGGATCCATCTTTTTTAAAACTGACCGTCTTGTCCTTCATGGGAAATGCTCGATTCCGACGCGAGTTTCGGACGCCGGTTCACTTGCCGGAAGATTACCTGGATTCACTGTTCAAGTCAATAGATTGATGACGCGGGCGATCCAGGGGATGTTGGCGATACCAATAGCTATGATGACATTCATCAAGGTGCTCCCCAACACGGCAATCAGGCCAACGGCCAGGATCAGGCTGGGAAAAGCCACCAGGGCGTCTATGATCCTCATAATGACTTCGTTAATCCATCCCCGGCGATAGGCGGAAATCAGACCTATGGGCACGCCCAATATAATACCCAGGCTGACCGCGTCTAGACTTACGATCAATGCCACTCGTGAGCCGTAGATGATCCGGCTTAAGGTATCACGGCCCATCTGGTCCGTTCCCAGAGGATGAACCCATGAAGGGCCTGAAAGCATATTATCAATATCCATAGCCAGGGGGTCATGAGGGGCAAGCCAGGGAGCAAAGATAGCACAGATAAGAACGAGGAGAATAACGGCAAAGCCAAAAAAGGCCAGAGGGCTCCTGAGTAGCTTTCTGGCAGTTACCTGAAAAGACCTCGCCCGCTTGAGACGCGGCACGGCCTCAATGATCGTCACTACCGGAAGAAGAGAGTTCTTGAGAGCATGGACCCAGACAACTCTGCGTTCAGTCAGACCCTTGGCCCGGGCAGTCCGAATGAATACGAAAATTTACCGGCTCGTGTGTCAATGATATTTACAGGAGGTTAAAATCGTTCCTGCTTTACCAGGACAAGAGATTGACAAGAGATTCTGCCAGACCTATTTTTAATCATAGAGACCGTGAATCAGGTTTTTTAGCCGATCCCTTGTACTCTGAAAGGAGGTCAAGATGACTGATGAGAAACCCGTATGCCTTCACTGCGGGCAGGAGATGAAGAAATGGCAAACGCCAACCTGGAGTACCTGGGGCGGTGATATTATGTATGTTTGCTTTAACGATGAGTGTCCCTACTACGTTCGCGGCTGGGATTGGATGCTTAAAACGCAAAACATGCGATGTTCATACCAGCAACTGTATAATCCTAGGACTCGAACCAGCAGTCCCATCCCAGTGAGAAGCTCTTCGGCTTGCCGGGATGGGTCATAGAGGATTAAATTATAAAAATATTTAGGATATTAAATACTTGTGATAATGGCTGAGGATTGAGCTAATTAAAGACGAACTGAAAAAAGCCTCCCGGACTCGAGGGTCCAGGAGGCTTTTAAATTTTAATCCGGCGGCGACTTACTCTCCCACGCAGTTGCCCACGCAGTACCATCAGCGCTGAGGGGCTTAACTTCCGTGTTCGGGATGGAAACGGGTGCTTCCCCCTCGCTAGAGCCACCGGAAAGGTATAATTGACATTAGTATGGATAAATTCATTGGTCTGGCAATATATAAGAAAGATATGGTCAAGCCGCACGGACGCTTAGTATCAGTCGGCTGAATGCATTGCTGCACTTACACCGCTGACCTATCAACCTCGTAGTCTTCGAGGGTCCTTAAGTCTGCGAGTCTCCCCGCAGAGGGATATCTAATCTTGAGGGGGGCTTCCCGCTTAGATGCTTTCAGCGGTTATCCCTTCCGAACGTAGCTACCCAGCAGTGCCACTGGCGTGACAACTGGTACACTAGCGGTTCGTCCACTCCGGTCCTCTCGTACTAGGAGCAGCTCCTCTCAAATATCCTACGCCCACGGCAGATAGGGACCAAACTGTCTCACGACGTTTTAAACCCAGCTCGCGTACCGCTTTAATTGGCGAACAGCCAAACCCTTGGGACCTGCTTCAGCCCCAGGATGCGA
>JAFDHD010000035.1 GCA_019308995.1 Deltaproteobacteria bacterium
GAGCGACGGGTGGCTCCGACGGAAAGGGATACTTGAACACGATTCCTTTAAAAACAGATACTTACTAAATTACACAAAAAGTTTGGAGTAGACAAACCATCATAGGAGGAGGAGGAGAAACCATGCCCTTTCGCGCCAGATTCGTCCACATAAATATTATCGCCCGGAACTGGGAGAGGCTTGCGGCCTTCTATGAACAGGTCTTTGGATGCGTGCGAGTGCCTCCGGAGCGAAATTTTTCCGGGCAGTGGCTGGAAGAGGTTACCGGCGTTCCCGGTGCAGCGATCCGGGGCGTGCATCTTAAGCTCCCCGGGTATGACGATCAGGGACCGACTCTGGAAATATTTGAGTACAGCCCTCAAAAAAAGCCGCCTGGCACGGCCGTCAACCGGCCTGGATTCGCCCACATCGCATTTGCGGTTGATGACGTTGAAACGGCCCGGGACGCGGTCCTGGCCTCCGGGGGAACCGCTGTCGGCGAGCTTGTTTCTGTAGATATCCCCGAGGCTGGCAGGATCACATTCATCTATGTCACCGACCCGGAAGGAAACATCATCGAGCTGCAAAAGTGGTCGCGGTGAAAGGCCTCCGGATTTACTGCTTTGCGTTATATTGTGAAATCTGCAATAAGGAAACTGTAGGCTCTTTCCCCCCTGGCACATTATAATTTTTCTTTAGTTTAATAATTTACAAAGCCTTTCCTGAATGCCATATTGATGACAAAAGGCTGCGGGAAGATGAAACGCATACAGGATAAAAGCGATTTGAAGATCGAAAAAGGAGAGTCGAAGATGAAGCAGGGAACTGTTCGTTTCGGACCGGTTTTTTTAAATCTCGATTTCAGAACGCTCAAGGGAATAAAATCCGCAGCCTGCTTCTGCGTGTGCCTTCTTTCGTTTCTTTGTTTCGGTTCCATGGTTTTGGCTCAAACCGCTGGCTTGGCCCCAAAGGAAATCCTGGACAGGGTGGATGATCTCATGCGGGGCGATTCGAGTCATGGCAAGATGACCATGACCATTACTACGGCCCACTGGACCCGATCGCTCAGGATCGAGGCCTGGAGCAAGGGAAAGGACAAGTCCCTCATGAGAATCCTGGCCCCGAAGAAAGAGAAAGGCACGGCCACCCTGCGTTCCGGGAATAATATCTGGAATTTTCTGCCCAAGGTCAAGCGGATCATAAAGCTCCCTTCCTCCATGATGGCCTCCTCCTGGATGGGCAGTCATTTCACCAATGACGATCTGGTTAAGGAAAGCCGGATGGCGGACGATTATGACTTTAAAGCCACCTTTGAGGGAGTGAAGTCAGGCCGGGAAGTGTTGGAGATCACCTGCATCCCCAAAGAGGAAGCGGTAGTGGTCTGGGGCAAGGTGGTTCTCACGGTCGGGAAGGATAATTATCTGCCGCTTAAGATTGAATACTATGACGAAGATCTCGAGCTCGCCCGAACCATGACCTTCGAGGATGTTGGACTTTTAGGCGGGCGGACCCTGCCAAGGCGGTTCATAACCGTTCCGGCCGACAAACCTCAGGAGTCCACGGTCATTACCTATGAGGAGATGGCCTTTAATCTTGAGTTAGACGATAAGCTCTTTTCGATCCGCAGCTTGCAGCGATAGAAAGGGAATGAGTATGGGACTTATGCGCTACGCCTGGCGGAACCTCTGGCGCAACAAGAGACGGACCGGCATAACCCTGGCGGCCGTGACCCTGAACACGGCCATTCTCATCATGGCTTACGCCCTTATGGACGGCATGATTAAACACTCCGTCCAGAACGCAACCAACGTCGTGCTCGGGGAAGCGCAGATCCACGCTGAAGGCTACCGGGAAGACCACTCGTTTTATAAATCCCTGCCTGACCCTGAGATTATCCTTAAAAAGGCCACGGAGCACCGCATTGGCGCCGCGCCTCGCAGTTACGGGTATGGTCTGGTTTCGGTCGGCGCCAAATCCGCCGGGGCGCTCTTCTGGGGGATTGATCCGGCTGTTGAACGCGCGGTTTTCGATCTGGCTGATAACATCCAGTTCGGGCGATTTCTGTCCGATAAGCCCGAGCAGGGAATCGTCCTGGGCAAGAAGCTGGCCCGTTCCCTGCACGCTTCGATCGGAGACGAGATTATCGTGGTGGTTCAGGCGGCTGACGGATCGCTCGGGAATGAGCTTTACACCATCTTCGGAATCCTGAAAACAGTCGGTGATAATATAGATCGGGGCGCAGCTATACTGCATCAGGACGACTTTCGCGAACTGTTTGTATCCAAAGGCAGAATTCACGAAGTCGCCCTGAATACGCGCGGAGAAATGCCCATTATGGAGCTGGCCGCTCTCATGGCCACAGCGGCTGAAGGCACACAGGTTAAGACCTGGCGGGAGTTGATGCCCCTGCTTTCTGATATGGTGAATATCTTTGATTCTGTCATGTTGATTTTTTATGCTATTTTCGTTTTAGCCGCCGGGCTGGGTGTCATGAATACCATGCTCATGGCTACTTATGATCGTATGCGGGAGTTCGGGATTCTGAAGGCTATCGGGACCTCGCCGTGGCGCATCATCGGGAATATGGCTGTGGAGGCCTTTGTGCTGGCGGTCACGGCCGCGGCCTTCGGGCTGGTCATAGGTCTGGCCGGGGGCTACTACTTTCAGGAGGTGGGCATAGATACCAGGATTTTTGCCGCTGGTGATTTTAGCTTCTCGGGAGTGGCTTTTGATCCCATCTGGCGGGCGGTTCTCGGCGTTAAAGTCGTGGCCATCCCGGTGGTGGTTATGTGTGTCATCTGCACGATAGCCTCACTTTACCCGGCTGTCCTGGCCGCCCGGATTAACCCGGTCCGGGCGATTCATCATGTTTAAGAGATGATCGGAAGGAACTCAAGATGCTTATGAGATTGGCCTGGCGGAGTATCTGGCGCAACCGGCGACGTACGCTCATCACCGTTATCTCGATCGGACTGGGGCTGGCCTGCGCTATCTTTTTCATCTCCATGGCCGATGGTGTCTATGTTCAATTGATTAATGACGCCGTGCGGATGCAGGCCGGTCACGTCACCCTGGAACACCCGGAGTACCGCGACGCTCCGGCCATTGACCTTTATCTGACCGGCACGAACGCCCTCAGGGCTCAAATAGAAGGCATGGCTCATGTCGAGCGGACTAAACTACTCATTCTGGGGCAAGGGGTGGCCAGATCCGGCGCGGGCACGGTAGGAGTGGCCGTTATGGGCGTCGAACCATCAGTGGAAGCCAAAACCTCCCCTTTAGTAAAAAATATTATCTCCGGACGATACCTTGAGGATACGGACGGTTCGCGCGTTGTCGTGGGCAGCAAGCTGGCCGAGCGCCTGCACCTTCGAGAAGGGAAAAAACTGGTCTTAACAACCAATGATATCAGCGGCGCCTTAACCGAGGAACTCTGCCGCGTGGCCGGAATTTTTGAAACAGGCGCGGAAGAGATGGACGGCTACCTTGTCCAGACGCCGATAGGCTTCCTGAGAAAGCTTTTTAATTTTCCGCCTGACAGCGCGACGCAGCTCGGTGTGATCCTGAATAAGCCGGGGGCTCAGAAAAAGGTTCAAAAGCAGATTCAATCCATGAGGCACAATCCGCCTTTTGCGGTTCGCTCATGGCAGGAGGTCATGCCCGAACTGGCCTCTTATATCAAGTTGGATAAGGGCTCAAACCTGGTTTTACAGGCCATCTTGCTCTTCCTGATTCTTTTTACAATTTTCAACACGATTTTGATGTCCGTTCTGGAGCGTCAAAAGGAGTTTGCCATATTCAAGGCTTTGGGCACACCGCTGTCTCTCATGCGAGGCCAGCTGCTCATGGAGTCGTTCTTCCTGGGTTTGATCGGCTGTTTTCTGGGGCTTCTTGTGGGAGGGCTGGCCTCCTATGCCCTCCAGGTTTGGGGTTTTGATATCACCAGGATTTACTCAAGTGACATCAGTATCTCTGGCTTCGCCATCTCGCCAATAATTCACGCCAGACTATCCCTGTCCATGCTGCTCTGGGTGATTGGGCTGGTTCTGGGAGCGACCCTTTTACTCAGTCTCATTCCAATGAGACGCGCCACCAACGTGCACGTTGCAGATACACTTCGCTAGGAGAAATTATGGGCAGTATCGTCAGATTAAAAGAGGTAACCAAGGATTACGGCCAGGGTGAGGTAGTGGTTCACGCCCTGCGCGGCGTGGACCTGGTCATTCAGGCCGGGGATTTCGTGGCCATGGCCGGGCCTTCCGGGTCCGGGAAGAGCACGCTGCTGAATATCATCGGCGGTTTGGACGGACCGACCTCAGGAGAGGTTGAAGTGGAAGGACGCTCGATCATCAATCTTTCGGGCACCGAACTGAGCCGCATGCGCCGGGATCGTATCGGTTTTATCTTCCAGGGTTATAACCTGGTTCCTGTTCTTACGGCCATGGAAAACGCAGAATACGTGCTCATGCTTCAGGGTGTGTCAGCGGCCAGGCGACGGGAGAAGGTGCGCCAGCTCCTGAAAGAGGTGGACCTTGAAGGGCTGGAAAACCGTTTCCCGCGAGAGCTTTCAGGCGGCCAGCAGCAGAGGGTGGCCATCGCTCGGGCTATTGCCTCGGAACCGGCCCTGGTTCTGGCTGACGAACCCACGGCCAATGTGGATTCCAAAACAGCGGGCGGGCTTCTGGATTTGATGAGCCGTCTCAATGATGAAAAGGGGGTCACCTTTCTATTTTCCACCCATGATCAGGCCGTTATGAAGCGCGCCAAAAACCTCCTTCTGCTCAAAGACGGGCAGATCGCCTATAACCGCGCCCCGGTGGAAAGTACAGATGTGTCCTGACCATGGCAGGTTTTTTTTTCTGATGCTCCGGCTTATACCGGGCTTTATCCTGACGGTCGTTTTGATCAGCCCCGTGACCGTCCAGGCCCTGGTCGGCGATACAGAAGGCGTCTTTGGGATGGACGGGCGCTTGAGCACCCTGGCCGCTGTAGGCAGCTACTCCAAACTCCCCTCCTTTTTTAAAAATAAAGACTTAGATTATTTTATACAGGCTAATTTGCGGCTCATGGCCGGAGGCCGTCCCCTGGACCGGCTGAGCTATGAAATTCACGCTGTGCAAGGCATGGATTTGACTTCAGCCGATAACAATGGACTTTGGCTGGATGCCGCGGCCGCGCGCTACCAAGCCCTGGATGGAACCTGGGACCAGTTTGCAGAAGGGGATGCTCGAGGCAGGCTCACCCTCGACCGGCTCAATGTCAAGCTCTCTTTTCCCTGGGCGGACCTGACTTTGGGCCGCCAGGCCATCACCTTTGGCAAGGCGTACTTCTGGAACCCCCTGGACATTTTCTCGCCTTTTGAGGCGCAGCAGTTTGACCGGGATTACAAGACCGGCGTGGACGCCGTGCGGCTTGATATTCCCATCAGAAACTTTTCCGGTATCAACTTCATCGGCGTCTTGGGACGTGAGATCACCCCTCCGGGATACTTTCTGAACCGGCGTAAAACCTGGGATTCCTCCTGGTACGGCTCTGCCTTGCTTCTGCGCTTGTATACTACCGTTGTCGAGTGGGACCTGGCCATACAGGGCGGCAAGGTTTACGGCGGGTATCAGATCGGAGGGGGAGCGGTCGGTGAAATCGGTTCGCTTGAAATTCGTGTTGAAGCGGCTTATTTTGCGGCGGGGGGGAAAAGCACACCCTTGCCTTTTCCTCTTAAGGGGGAGCTTCTGGAGGATCACTGGACCGCGGTTTTCGGTCTGGGCCGGCGCTTTGCCAACAGCTTTACCTTTGAGATGGAGTACCTCTTTAATGGCGCGGGTGATCCCGACAACCTCGAGGCTTCCCTGGTTCGCCTTAATCATGGCGCCAGCCTGCACTTGGGCAGGCATCTTCTAGGGCTCATGATAAGTTACGACATCATATCCATTCTGAACGCCCGCATGGTCTGGATTTATTCATGCTCCGACAGGTCCAGCTTCCTGCAGCCCATGCTGTCCCTGTCCTTGAGCGATGAGGCAGAATTCCTTTTCGGTGCAGCCGTGAGCTTGGGCCGCCGCCCTGAACTGGATGGATTGATTCCCCGCCTTCGGAGTGAGTTCGGAATTTACCCGGATTTTTATTTTATTGAGTTGAAATACTATTTTTAGCCGAAATTCACGGCCCGCAGGCTTCGGGTAACTGATAGATGTAAATGGGGTCACCATGGCGGCCTGAAGCAGGATGAAGGGTTTTTTGAGGCTGCATGGGCACGGCATCAAGAAAAGCCTTGATCCTTAGCCCGGAGGTGGAGACAAACAAGGCCCCTTTGGTAACAGGCAGCACGGCGGCAATCGAGCCTAGATACAGGATTTTAAGAGCGAAAAGACCCCCGACCAGGACGATAAATACCAGAACCCAGACCGACATCACTTACTCCCAATGTGGTTATAAAACAGCTTCCTGCCTCTTGTCAAAGGTGACTTCCCGATTAAAGGGAGACCATCCGGCGCGCCTCTTTGACCTGCCAGACTCGCCATAAGCTAATACCCTAAAAATTCAAATAAACTTGACAAGAGGCTCAAGGAATGGAATAGTTAACGTCAAATTTAGGTAAGCGTCTCTTACGTAGAAAGGATTTATTATTGAGTCGTGACGATCTGATAAAATTAACCGGAACCGTAACCCGCACCCTGGGCGGCGGGCACATGGAAGTCGAAACTGAAGAGGGCGTCACCTTAAAGGCAATGCTTTCCGGCCGTCTCAAACGTTTCAAGATCAAGGTTCTGGTGGGCGACCGGGTCGAGATTGCGGTTTCACCTTATGATACCTCACACGGGCTGATTACCTACAGGCTCAAATAGCGTCTCGCCGAAATTTTTAACTGCCTGTACTTATAATAATTGTTCCGATTCGAATCGAGACATCCTGGTACAGGACCCATTAAAAAAACCTCCGCCGCATGGGTGCAAAAGATAATTTTGCACCCCGTTAAGCCTGCATTTATAAAAGCGAGCTAGGGGGTGAGTTATGGCAGGAAATCCGTCCATTCCCAGCAAATCTGCCGGCCGGTTCTTATATACCTCAAATCTTTCCGGTCCATGACATACTTCAGGTGATGAAAAACCTGTTCAGGTGTTTTGTCAATAGAACCTTCAAGCCTTTCAACTAGAGTTTTCAATGCATCCACGTCAGAAACAGGATCATTGCCCACCGGCCAGGAGCCTTTTTCCTCGATCAAGTTATCCATCATCAATTTATAAATACATTCCCTGCGTTCAATCTCCTGCAATTGTCGGCTGTCATCTTCAGTGGCATTTCCTTTTTTCATTTGCATGCCGATGCTTTCGCGCCAGGCATTGAACCTGTTCTCCCACTGGATAACGATTTCGTTTAATGTTTCACGACTTACATCAGGTGTTTCTACAATAGCCCTGTTCGCATGATATTGCGACCAATCATCAGTCAGGATGGTTATACCGTACCGATCACTTTCCTCACGGATTTCGGTCCCGGGGAAAGGGGCCAAGAGATGGAATCCATACCTGGCCCCAAGGTTATTAAGCTTCAAGGCGAATTCAACCGTTTCCTTCAGGGTTTCCGGTGTTTCTCCCGGAAGACCAACAATAAAAGAGGCCATCGGTGTTATTCCCACATCCCCGCACATCTCCACGGCCGTAACCACCTGGTCTAAAGATATGCCTTTTTTTATCGTTTTAAGGATGCCCGGGTTCCCAGACTCCACCCCAAAACAAATATCGTTGCACCCGGCTTCTTTCATCTTTTCAAGTAGTTCCTTCGAGACCATGTCGACCCGCGCGAAAGAAACCCATTTCTGTTTGATACCCCGCCTGATTATCTCCTCGCAGATATAGAGACAGTGCGCCTTTTTGGCGGTAAAGAGATCGTCGGCAAAGCTGATCAGGCCAAAATCGAGTTTGCTAAGGCCTTCAAACTCATTAATGATCGCCGCCGGATTTCTGAACCGGACGCGGGACCCGAACATCTTGCGTCCTACACAGAAGGTACAACTGAAAGGACAAGCACGACTCGTGGTCATAGTCACATACAGATCGAGCGCGTGATACCTGGCCATCGGGAGAAGATGCCTGGCCGGTAAAGGAAGAGAGTCCATATCCAGGGGCCGTTTTCTCACGCCGGTATGGCAAATCTGCACGCCATCGCGGTAAACGATCCCTAACACACTCTCCAGGCTGTGCCGCCTTTCCAACGCACCTGCCAACTCTACTATTGTATCCTCACCCTCGCCCAAGACAACACAATCCAGTTCAAGGACTGATTGCATTGTTTCCACGGCACAAAAAGTTACGTGAGGTCCACCCATGACCGTGAATATTTCGGGATTTATGTTTTTAACATCCCTTAATACCTCAAAGGCATTGTTAAAGTTCATCGTAACCGATGTAAGACCCACAACATCCGGTGGAAAGTCCTTCAGCCTGGTTTCGAGTAACTTTTTACTGTAGGGAAAGACGACAAAGTCCAGGATTTCAACTTCGATGCCCGCCCGTTCGAGGACCGCCGCCACATAGGCCAGACCTAGAGGGGGAGAGGGATCTTCGGTTATGGGGTAGTAAGGATTTATCAGGAGAAAACGCAATTCCCCCAACCTCCTTTAAAAGTATTATGGGGCCTGATTTGAAAAGAGGCCATCGAAATCCGGACCCACCGGGCACCAGTCCCGCCTTGATGATCTAGACTGGCCCATTTATTTTCCGCCCTAATTATCTTGCAGTTTAAATCTCAAAGCTTTTTTAGTTCGATCGGTAGATGCCCTGCCAATTGTTACGATTTCTGCTATCCAGAGTCAAGGTCGAACCTAGGAGTCTGTCGGACTTTATCAGTTTTCATTACTGTTTCTGGTGCAAGAACTGAGAACGAGAATTCCTATAAAAATTGTCATGGTATTTTGATTTTATGCTTGCCATTCTTTCGGTTTTATAATAATTTATTAATTAATTCAATATGTTAAATATGACTTGATTTCATAAGTAACCGCCAAAACTGAGAGAATGAGATATGAATGCTCCAAGATTTAAACAGTGTGACCGAGACACTCTGTATCTGATGCCTCCCTCTATCCAAGAGTGGCTACCTGAAAATCACCTGGCCCGTTTTGTGGTTGACATTGTATCAGGACTTGACGTAAGCCCGCTGGAAAATGCCGATAGTGATCGGGGTCGCGATGCTTATCCTCCGAGCATGCTTTTGTCTCTGCTCTTTTATGGTTACGCCTATGGATACGCCACCGGGGGTTTCTCCAGCCGTAAACTTGAAGCGGCGACCTATTTTTTAATATTTGCTATAAACCTCAGGCCTTGGCTTCGGCTTCCAGGGTGCACTGGGTGAAATCAATCTGCTGGCCACAATTTTTACAAACATGAGATCTGTCAAACTCATCGGAAAAGATCTCCTTTTCATGTCCGCAATTAGGGCATTTGCAGGAAAAGGCGCTTAAGTGTTTAAACTGCTCAAATCCTGGACAATGCTGAGGGGTATTAGGCATGATCATCACCTCCCGGAAATAATGAATTGAATTGTTATTAAACCTGGGGGGAATCCTCATCTATTAACCAGTTTATCCGTTTTTCTCACACTTTCAAGCCCACCTGAGCCAACCAGAGCCGTCCTTGAAAACATGAGCCTTCATAAACCCCCGCCTTGTGAGCATGACATACAGCTTTGGCCTCAATGATCACTGCCTTTTTTCAAAACCGCCGCGAAAAAGCCGTCGCTCTGGTGTTTGTGGGGCCAGGTTTGAAGCGTCCTGTCAGGTCCGACCAGGGGGTGGGCCGATGGAGGCAGGAAGTCCCGAGCCGTGATTAGCTTGAAGTTCGTATGTCCAGACAGAAAGGCTTCGACACACCCGCTTGTTTCTTCCTGAGTCATGGTGCAAACCGAGTAAACCAGCCGGCCCCCGGGGCGGACCAACAAGGCAGCGGCGTCAAGGAGTTTGTACTGAAACTCGGCCAGCCGCGGCGGGTCTGAGGCTGACTTGAGCCACTTAATATCCGGCCGACGGCGGATGATCCCCAGGCTGGAGCAAGGCGCGTCCAGGAGGACTTTCTCAAAGGATTCGGGTTTAAAGGGGTTATGCAGCAGGTCGCCCTGAACTACTATTGGTGAGTCAAGCCACAGCCGTCTGGCTTCCGGTTCGATGTGGGTGAGCCGGGCAAGGTCGGGATCAAGGGCCCAGACAGGGCTTGAACGCGCCAGGGAGACTAAATGCAGGGCTTTACCGCCGCGTCCGGCGCAGGCATCCAGCGCCTTTTCCCCGGCGCGGGGCCGGGCCAGGTGAGCGACCATCTGACTCGCCTCGTCCTGAATGGTAAAATATCCCTCGCTATAGCCGGGCAGGTTCGGGATCGAACCAGTTGGGCCGAATATTAAAAGGCCCTCAGGGGAGTAAAAGGTAGGCTTGACCTGATCAACCCGGTCTCTGAGCAAGGCCAGCAGCTCCTCACGGGAGATGCTGGCGGTATTGACGCGCAAGGTCAGCGGCGGTATCTGGTTATTGGCATTAAGAAATGCCGCGGCCTCATCATAACCGAGCTGGTTGACCCACTGCCTCACCATCCATTCAGGATGCGACTCAGCCAGGGCCAGTTTTTTTATTGAAGGCAGATTCGCCTTCTGTGGGTCAGGCAGGGCCTTGGCCCTGGTTACCGCTCTCAGGACACCGTTGATCAGTTTAACCGACCAGGTCGGCCCATAATCCCGGGCCAGTTTGACCGACTCGTTGACCGAGGCTGAGGCCGGGATTCGATCGAGATGAACAAGCTGAAACAGGCCGAGCCAGAGGATAATCCGAATAACGGGCTCAAGAGGCTTATCAGGCTTTTTCAGGAAATGGTTTAGGGTCCAATCCAGCCGACTCCGATGGCGCAGGACGCCGAAGACCAAGGCATGCGCCAGGGCACGGTCGCGGCGATCCAATCCAGCCATATATTCGCTGCTATAATCCTCGAGGGCATCCTCTGGAAAGCGGCCGGCGTCAATGTCCAGGAGGGTCAGGAGGGCGGCGGCCCGAGCGTCTTTCGGTTTTGAGCGGGCGGGGTTTTTCCATTTAGCTGCCAAGACTAGGTTCCTAGGACAACGCCGGGCTCTAGCCGCTGGCCGTGCCAGAATTCAGAAGCGGCCAGGCGCTTCTGGCCGGCGAGCTGCAGTTCGGCCACCAGCAGGCTTCCCTCGCCTGCGGCGACATGCAGCCAGCCGGTGTCAAGACCCAGAACCTGGCCTGGCAGGCCCTGGGCGCTTCCCGTCCGGCCGCCAAAGAGTTTGAGTGAACGGCCGCGATGAGCAGTCCATGCACCGGGCCAGGGGTCCAGGCCTCGAATCAGCCTGGCCAGCTCCACTGCGGGACGGCTCCAGTTAAGGAGTCCATCGGATTTGGTTAACAAAGGGGCATGACTGGCCCCGGCCTCGGGCTGCGGATGAGGAGACACAGTCCCGTCCTTGAGACCGGCTATGGTCTGGATTAGAAGATCGGCTCCGAGTTTGGAGAGACGGTCATGCAATGTTTTGGCAGTGTCTGTTTCTTTGATTGGAATAATTCGGGATTCGAGAATGGCTCCGGTGTCAACGCCTTGATCCATAAACATGGTGGTTACCCCGGTCTGGGTCTCGCCGTTGATAATGGCCCAGTTGATGGGGGCCGGTCCGCGATAGGCGGGCAGGAGGGAGGCATGGACGTTAAGAGCGCCCAGGCGAGGCAGGCCGAGCAAGGCGGGCGGCAATATCTGGCCATAAGCCACTACCACAAAAAGGTCAGGCGCCAAATCCGCAAGCCGGGAGACGATGGCCGGGTCCCTGATTTTTTCAGGCTGCCAGATTGGCAAGCTCAACTCCTGGGCCAGGACTTTCACCGGCGGGGGAGATAGCTTACGGCCCCGTCCTCGAGGCCGGTCCGGCTGCGTGACGACCGCAACTACTTCCTTTCCAGTACTTGCCAGGGAGGAAAGAGAGGGGAGGGCAAACTCGGGCGTCCCCATGAAGACTATGCGCCACTGGCGGCCATCAGGCATTTAACTGCTTTTCTTTTAAGGCTTTTCTGACCTTGCGGCGATAGAGTTCTCGCTTGAGCGGACTGATCCGGTCTATGATCAAAATTCCATCCAGGTGGTCAATCTCATGCTGGAGCGCTATTGCTAAAATATCTTCAGTTTCAATTTCAACCGGGTTTTCTTTTAAATCCAGACCGCAAACCCGGACCCATTCTGCCCGTTTTACATCCGTCAGGTAGCCGGGGAGGGAAAGACAGCCCTCCTCATAAATTATTTCGCCTTCTGAAGCGATGATCTCGGGGTTGACAAGGATGATCGGGTTGGCTTCTCCCTGTTTGTGGTTGACGTCCACGACGATCAATCGCTTCTCTTCGCCGACCTGAGTCGCGGCCAGACCCACCCCTGGGGCGGCATACATGGTTTCGAGCATGTTCCGGGCCAGGGTAACGACATGGTCGTCAACCTTGGTGATGGGTTGGGCCTCTATTTTCAAGAACGGATCCGGGTAAACTAAAACGGGTAAAGCAGACATTTCATTTTTAAATAAGTAAAATTTTATCAGTTAGTATTATAATCACTCCTGGTTTAGTTTTCAATAGTTGATATTGTCAGGGAGACCCGCTTCGCGAGCCACAGTGACCTGCAAGGCTGTTCGGACAATCTATCAGGGTTTCACCAGGATCTTGATGTTTTTCTCTTTATCTTTGGCGAGCGCTTCAAATCCCTGCTCTTTGATTTGATCCAGAGGGACAATACTGGTAACAATTTCTTCAGGTTCAATTTTCTTGGTTTCAATCCATTCCAAGGCAAGGGCTGGGTTGATGGAATTCGTTCCGATCATGGTCATCTCCTTGGTCACGAATCCGAGCATGTGGATCGGCACCTTCTCCGTGAAAATACCCTGGATTATAACCTTACCTCGGTAACGCGTTGAGGCAAGGCAATCCTTCAAGCTCGCTTCGATACCGACCGCCTCAACGGATACATCCACACCCTGACCGTCGGTTATTTCCCTTATCTTTGGAGGTATCTTGAGCTTAAGAGGATTAAAGAGCGCAGTCGCCCCCAGCTTTTCAGCCATTTTTCGTCTGCTTCCTGAAATTTCTGTCATATAGATTGTTTTCACTCCGATGAGTTTCAGACCGAGTAACAGCAGTAAGCCCACCGGACCGGCTCCGGCAATCAGGACGGTGTTACCCGCTTGAACACCTCCCCGTTCGATAGCGTAGGCTGCACCGGCCAGGGGTTCCAGCATGGCCGCCCGTTCCCAGCCTACATCTTCCGGTAATTTGAGTAACCGGTCCTGCGGGGCGATCATGTATTCGGCATATCCATCCTTCTGAAAGGCATTGACACGCTCACCAACTTGAAAACCCTCAACCTCTGGGCCGAGTTCTACAATCTCTCCGCAGACTTCATGCCCAAACGGGCTGACCGGGAAAGGGCCGTGAAGGTATTCATGAAGGTCTGAGCCGCAAATCCCGCAGTATTCCACCTTAATTTTTGCCTGGCCGGGTTTGGGTTTCGGCTCTTCGACCACTTCCACACGAACATCTTTTGGGCCATGATACACCGCTTTTTTCATGTTTTCGCCTTTCTGTTAAAAATATTTTAACCATTACAGTTTGTTATAAAATTAAATGTATTCTATCTCAAGGAGTGCCTGGGAATCAAATTTAATTTACAGGATAATTATTTATTTCCTCCATCTTCATCTGCAGCATATACTTGTGCTGGCTGATTTGATTCGTTATCATTGAACCGGCGCCTTAAAGATTCTCATGCCGCTTATCGAAATTGTTATGAAGAAAAGCCGCGGGGAGGGTCTCCAATTCGTCTAATTAAAAAAAACGGAGGTGTAACAATGTTTAACTTGTCTCGATTTTCCCTTGAGGGCAAGGTAGCCCTCGTGACCGGCGGGAGCCGTGGTATTGGCCGTGCCAGCGCCCTTGGATTCGCCGAGGCTGGAGCGGACGTGGCTATTGCCAGCCGGAAATTACCCGATCTGGAAGAGGTCGCTGACGAAATCAGAGATACAGGCCGGAAGGCCCTGCCAGTGGCGACTCATGTGGGTCGGCTGGACGAAATCAATAAGCTGGTAGGGATGGTCATGGATGAATTTGGCAGGATAGACATCCTGGTCAATAACGCCGGCTGCTCACCGGCTTTTTCGACCGTATTAGACGCGGAGGAACGCCTCTGGGACGCTATCATGAACCTGAACCTAAAGGGCCTGTATTTTCTCAGCCAGGCGGTGGCCCGTGTTATGAAGGAGCAGGGTGGAGGCGCAATTATCAATCTATCTTCCATCGAAGGATATCGCCCGCAATTTGGGACAGGCATTTACTCCATTTCCAAAACAGCGGTAAAAATGGTAACCAAGTCCATGGCACGAGACCTGGCGCCGTATAATATCAGGGTCAACGCCATCGCTCCCGGGGCGATTGAGACCAGGCTGCTCAATAACCTTTGGGCGCTCCTGCCCGAGGATCAGGCCAGGGCGCAAAAAGAAACACTGGCAGAGGGGATCCCGCTGAAGCGGATCGGTGATCCTGAGGAGATGGTCGGGGCCATGATTTATCTAGCTTCAGACGCTTCGAGTTATGTGACCGGGACCACCATTCTCATAGATGGCGGAATCCTGCTCAGGTAGGAGTTCTTTGACCAAGCATAAAAAAGTTCGTTCTGTGCAGGTGTTTGTCTCCGGTGTCTGAGGCAAAGTTTAAGCGTTTCAGGCCGATTCGCATGGAAAAAGCAATTTAAACCCTATGATTATTACTAATTACGATAAAGCATCATAAGGAATATTCCTTAGCCTTAGAAATTTTGCCAGAGAAGTGAACTTTCCAGTACACCGGCTATTGTATCCCTGAGAGATACCGGCTATTTTCTTGTGACTGTATCCTTCCAGATATGATATCTGTTCATATAATCGTTAGCCACCATCTTTGGATCAAGGGAGAGACATTGCGCGTAGCTTATAATAAAGCCTTTCACATACACCTCAGGCGGAAGGTCGTCATAGTTTTCTTTCTCGATATTCTCAAGATGCCTGGCCTGTATCTTGGTGGTCAAGGCAATATCAAACAGGTCAATGTTCAATTTTTCTCTTATCTGTTGCAAGGTTGCCCCGTTATAGGTTGAAATCTCAGATGCGGCCTTTTGGGAATCATCGTCAGGAAGCAGCGGTTTCCTTGCCTGCTCAGCCTCCCTGCTTTCCTGCCTAAATAAGGCCAGCAAGCGATGGTATGCTTCTTCAATCTGTTGAAGTATCTCCTGTTTTCGCTTTTCTGAAATTTCATCTTCTGCCGGTATGGTAGCAATTGACTCCGTGGAGTAGAGCTCTTTGAGGAAGAGGTACGCCTTTCTGATTTCCGCTAATGAAGCATCAGAAGAAAGTTCGAGGATTGCAAAATATTTGTTGTGATCTTTTCGATTCTTCATCAATTTTTAATACTGATTTGCCTTCCTTTTAAAAGATTTTCTGTAAGCTTTTTTATCTCATTGGCACAGTTTGATGCTGAATTTGCCTGCATGTAGGGCTGTCTTTCGTTGATGCACCGGGAGATAAAGCTATCATACTCAACATATCCTATATACTGCGCATTGAGGTCAAAGTATTTCATGCAAACGCTTGTGACATAATTTCCAATTTTTACTTCCTGATGGCTTTTTATCTGATTCAAAATGACATAAACCGTGAAGTTGGATAATTCCATGTTAATAATATCTTCGATTCGTTTTGACAACCCCTTCAGGTATTCAACGAGCTCTTTCAGATTTATGATATTATTTTTCGCCCGGTTCTTCCAGGCCTTCCAAACCACGTCCTTTAAGCCATAAGCGCTCAGGGAGTTGACCAGTTTTCTGTAAAAGACATTTTTTAAAAAATGATACATATTTTCGATAGAGATTATTTCAGGCACGATAACCATGATCATCTTATCGGCGAGAAGAAAAGTATCAAGAATATTGAAGTGAGTGCCTCCGCCAAGGTCAATCAGGACGTACTCGGTGTCCAGTTCCTCAATATGCCTGAAAAATTTAAGTTTCTGCGCGTATTTTATACCATCAGGGGCAAGGGAACGAATCGCGCCGGTCAGGAGCCCCATATTGTCAATACCGCCCTCAACAATAAGCTGAGATAGAGGCAGTTTGTCATCAAAGAAATCGGTCAGAGAAATTGACGGCCTGCTGACGCCCAGGAAGGTATGCAGATTGGCGCCACCGAAATCAGCATCAAGTAATACGACCTTTTTCCCTTGAATAGCCAGGCAGGTTCCGATGCTGCTCAGGAGGAAGCTCTTACCCACGCCTCCTTTACCTCCTCCGATGGCCCAAATTTCACTCTCTCTTTTTCTGACGGTTGTCATAGGTCAGGAATATCAACTCCAGTCCTTTACGTTCTCGCCGATGTTTGGCTCAGTCACTCCCTGCTTTTTAAAAAGTCTCTTCTGGATAATCTTGGACATAATACTAGACTTCGCCAGAAGCGGTAAGTCTTTTTTAAAATTCAATCGCATCTCCGGAATTGCCAGGCAGGTATATATTGGGCCGTTAAGCCAGGGGGATGGGCAGTCATGCCCAGATTTAAAGCGATTCCTATGTGGCCTCCGAGTCAAGCCCATGGGACCAGGCGCCTTTTAAAAATGGTTTGAGGTCATGGGTGCAAATCTTGCCCTGACACACAACAACTGTTTGGGTGTGCAAAGATTTGTGCCAATAACTTTTCCTCTCGCTGATTGGCGTTCATCATCGGCACCCTTTCCGCGGGAACGTAGTTTTGCCATTCTTTCTAGTAGTTCAGTTACTTGCCAAGCGAGTTTCAACCTCGACCCGGCGGCAGCAGGCTGCCTGTGCCGGGGTTGAACTTGAGTTACTTATTTTGCGGGGTTGTTCATGTAACAAGGCTCAAGCCCATGGCTCTATGAATCAATGAGCGCCTGAAGTTCCTTCTCGATCTTGGTTCTGTAGTAGCTTACCGAGGCCTCATTAGCCATGATCATATCGAGCTGCCTGGTGTGGATGGTAAGATAACCAATTATTTTAAGGGCTTTTTTCATGAGATACTCATCCTGATTCTCCACGCGGGCGATAAGGTTGTCTTTAGTGAGCTCAATCCTGAAATTCTTTTTTTCAAGGATATCGCTTATAAAAGAAATCCTTTTGAGTCTCCGATGGTAATCTGCCGCCCCGCCCTTGTACTGGAAGCTTATGTAGTTTTCAATGGGCCGATCGCTGACCAGGGTTTCGACGGTGGAAAAATGAAACCCGAGTCTTGAATTCAGGCTGCAGTAATTTTTTGAGATCATGAAATAGTTCCGTTCGCCGTACTGGGAAGGCCCGTCCGGGGTCAAGGCTCTGTTGGTTGTAGCCTGGAACATGACGGACATAAATCCCTTGCCATCAATCGGGGGCGGACCTTCCCATGGAACGGCGGTAATCCCTTCCCACAGGGCTAGCATGGGGATGGAGGCGATGTTTTCCAGGCGGATGTATTTGCCTTCTACTTCTTCTTTGAATCCATCGTCCAGATTCAAGACCCACCACTGCATGGCTACGTCACAGTAGAGCTGTTTGCTGGAGCGTTCTGGGAAGTGGTGTTTTTTACCAAACTGGAACATTTCATGCACCGCTTTTTCGTGACAGAAACGGGTGATGTCGTGAAAGGTCTGGCAGTTCTTAGGTTTGAAACCAGGCGAGTCCGGGTCCAGGAGGTTCAGGGGGACGATGAGCTGGGCCGCGCCTTCAAGGGCCTGAAAAACAGGGCTCCCTTTCATGAGGTTCCTTGAGCCTTCCCGCTTGCTCAGAAGCACCTCGACGCGTCCTTTGTAGATTCTAGTCCCGTGAGCATCCACGGTGATCACCTCATCGTTTTGCAGTTTATCCATGGCCCCTGGCACGCCAAATAATGCGGGAACGCCGAATTCTCTTGCCACGGTGGCCAGATGACCGGCGATACTTCCCTGTTCGGTGACGACTGCTGCTGCTCGATTCAAGAGCATCGCCCAGCGAGGCAGGGACTGCGCCGCGACCAGGACACTCCCGGCCGGGAACTGGAGGGTATCCATGTCTTTTTTTACGATAAAGACCGGGCCGGCCGCAACACCCGGGCTGGCCAGGACGCCTCCCTGGAGAATAACCGCATGAGGCTCCTCTTCCCGAACGATTTTTAAATCGCGAACCTTATCCTTCTCGATCTCCTTGAGCGGTCGGCATTGAAGAACCACGATGGTTCCATCCGCATCAATCGCCCATTCGATATCCTGCGGCGCACCGTAATAATCTTCAAGCTGCATTGCCAGGCGCGCCAGTTCCAGCGCCTGCTCGTCACTCAGCGAGGCCATACGGCTTTCTTCCCCGCTCACTTCCATGCGGCAGACCCCCTCATCCGGGTAGCACACAAACTTCCGCTCTTTAATAGATATTCCCTTCTGGATGATCTCCATGGGGCTGTCCTGAGAGACAACGAAAAGATCCGGGACGGTGCTTCCGTCCACCACGGTCTTGGGCAGCCCCCAGGCGGCGTTGATAACCGTCAGATGGCGCCGTATGTCCAGGGGATTTTGAGAATAGACAACCCCGCCCGAAACGGCGTCCACCATGATCATGCATCCGACACACATGGCTACATCTGCATCAGGAATACCCCGATTCAGCCGGTAGGTCATGGCGGGAAGGCTGTATTTGCTGGCCACGATCTCCTTATACGCCTCAAAGATATTTTCACTGCTCACGTTGAGAGACGAACGGTACTGACCGGCGAAAGAGGTTCCAGCGAGGTCCTCACCCAAGGCACTGCTGCGCATGGCCACCGTGACGCCCTGGCCTTCCATTTCTTCCAGGCGCCGGTAATGCTCTTCAATAGCTCCTTCAAGCTCCTCGGGGAGGGGGGACTGGATGATGAGCTGCTGAATGGCAGCGCTAACGCTGTAAAGCTGGTCCAGATTCTCCATGTCGGCCGCCTGAAGGCGGCGGTAGATTTCCGCCTGAAGGTCGTTATATTCCATAAACTGCTGAAAGGCCTGGGCGGTGACAACGAATCCGTTGGGGACCTCCAGGTTGATTCGATTTTTAATTTCCCCCAGGTTTGCGATTTTGCTTCCAACCTGATCAGCCAGGTTTCGATCCACTTCTTGAAAAGGAAGAATCAGCGGACCTTCCTGAGGAGGTGTTTCAGGGTAAGCACAGGGGGTTATTTTAGACTGTATTTCTTTGAATCTTTCGTTGAGCGTTTCATATTTCCCTGGAGCGAGTTCATTCAGTTGCTTTATAATCTGCCAGACACTGGTGGAGATCCTGGTGCACACAGCCTGAATATAAGTCATGCCAAAAGGCTGGGTTCCCCTCAGGGCCTCCTCTATCTCAGCCATGAGTTCCAATGCCCTGTTGTTGGCGTTTAAAAGAAGCTTGAAGTTATGATACCGGGCCCTAAATGCGAGACGCAGTTCCTCCACCTCAGACGCGTCTCTGCGCCGCTTCTTTAAAAAAGGCATTTTCAGGAGGTTAAGCATTTGGTTCGTAAGTGATTTAATCTTAATTTAATAATTTATCTTTTCATCATCCTATCTAAAAAAACGTATTCCAATGAAAACAATATCAAAAAAAAGGCTAAAGGCAAGGGGGGAGTACGATTTGCCTTCAGCCTTATTGAAGAAAGGGAAAGAGCGATCTTTAGTTTTTGAGTTGCAGTCCCCACCCTTCAAACATGAACATGATGGCAAACCCATACCAGATGGTGTAAATTACGTAAAAACAAAGCGTTAAGAAAACAATACCATATTTGTCAGCGATCTTCTGAGGTTTAATTTCATAGTAGTTGTAAGAACACTCGACCGCCTTGTTACCCACCGAGGCAATAAACTTGGCCTCGGAAAACTTCTTCTGTTTTTTCAGATCGCTATCCATGGCCTTGAGCGCCACCCACCAGTTATAAAGAACCCTTTTCTCTTCATAGTCATATTTTGCTTTGAGCTGGTGGCCCTGATTCTCGAACATGTTATCGGCGTCTTCAAGGCAGTTGGCCAGGATATTCTTCAGATCGCCGCTCACCTTTATTTCTTTTCCTGACAGACTTACCAGAGCGCCGCCTTTTTCAAAGAGAGGCACCGTCTCCCTGGCCTGCTGTTCATCCTTCATGGAAAGGGTCACGGTGATGTTATTCCCCTGAAACTTTTCCACTTCCTCTTTAAGTTCTGGAATGTAGTAAGCCGATCCCTTTGATATAGAGTTGTAGAGGGAGTCCATATATTTCAGGCCGTTTTGCCCGTTGAATACAGGCGTAAACATGATAATCAGCACCACGATAAATCCCAGCAATAAAACAAGTCCGCCGAAAAATTTCTTCTTATTTGCAATCATGATCCGATCTCTCCTCCCTTCAGGGTCCTGATGTTCTTCAAGAAGGTACCGATGACCCAGGCGGCGAACAGGCCGACAACAATAAAAAAGGCCCAGACGCCGATGGCGCTCAGGATGGATGCGGCCTGCTTTGACAAGGGGATGATATCCATTTCAGCGAGTTTACCTGGCAAGGCAAAGGCCCGGTTGACAAAGCCCGCCAGAACGGCCATGGCGTAAAATCCGCGAATGGTGATCCCTTTAACGACCTTGGTCACCATGGCCCCGATCTGGACGCCGACAAGTGATCCCAGGAGCATGCCCATAGCCAGGGTGTAAAAGATGAATCCGAAGATGGCATACTGGCTTATAGAAGCATAGCCCGCTGTAAAGATAATCTGGAAAATATCTGTTCCAACCGTGGTCATGGAAGAAACACCAAGGATATAAACAAAGATGGGAAAAGTTAAAAACCCACCGCCGACGCCCATGATAGCGGCGCAGAATCCCACGAGCGCTCCGCTGGCGGCCAGGAAAATGGCTGATATGCGCCGTCCACCCGGAACAAGCCCTTTATCAAAAGTGATCATAGGCGGGATATGTATAGACTGGAGTTTTTGAGGCAACTGGCTCATCTCCACACCCTCTGCCTTTGCGCCGTGAAATTCTTTTGAAACCGGAGCCTTCCTGGCCCTGAGAAAGTCTGTAAGGGCATAGGCTCCAAGCAAACCGAGCATGATAACATAGATAGTGGTGATGAAGGCGTCGCTTAAAACCGGGTTTATCTCATACAACAAACGGTTTATGACCCCGCCCAATGTAGCCCCGATAATGGCGCCAATCATAAAGATAATGGCCAGAGGCACACAGATGTTGCCTAGTTTTTTGTGTATGACGCTCCCCATGATTGCCTTGGCAAAAATATGAAAAAGGTCCGTACCCACCGCCAAAATACCCTTGATGCCTGCACTCATCAAGGCCGGCGCGATGATGAATCCGCCGCCTGCGCCGATGCAGCCGGTAATAAGGCCCGCGGCAAGCCCGATAAGTATTGAGGCGATAAAGATGGCGGGCGTAAAAAAGGCCGGACTGTAGGCCTTCTTACCACCCAGAAATTGTGGAATGGTTTCGCCAATCTCATCGGCAAAGGCAAAGCCTCCCAGGATAACCGATGAGGCGAGCAGACCAAGGATGATCAACCTCCGTTTGTCACGCAGGATGGTGTTCGATACATTCAGCTCCCAACTGGCGTGGGCCCTTGCGCCCATCATCAAAAACTGGCCCCATAATCTGAAGAATTTCATTCAATCCTATCCTCCTCCACTATATTTTCCACAAGAACTTTCGGTCAATCCCTGCTGGTTGAATCGTTATTCGCTTGTGCCAACCCCTTTCTCCATCGTTTTTATCTTTTCTTCCTGGATGGATTTCTTCTTGTAAGCATCTTCTACCTTGTACAAGAGCTCATCAATATCCATGGGCTTCATGAGATAGTCAAAGGCCCCAAGCTCCATGCCTTGAACCGCCACCTCGACGTTGGCATGACCGGTAAGCATGATGACCTCAATTAAAGGATACCGTTTTTTGATCTCCCTTAATGTTTCAATACCATCCATGCCTGGCATCTTCACGTCCAGGAGCACCACATCCGCGGGGTTTTGATCGAGCGTTGCCAGCGCTTCCTCTCCGCTTTGGACACCAGCGGCATTTACGGCCCGCTTTTGCATACGCTTAATGAGCGTTTCCAGAAATTCGACCTCATCGTCCACCAGCAGAACCTTAAAATCAGACAACTCAATCACCTCCTCTGCGGGCCGCTTGCCGGATCTTTTGCACCAGTTCATCCAGTTCACATGGCTTGGTCAGGTAATCATAGGCTCCGAACTGAATGCCTTCCAGGGCGGCTGTTTCTGAGCCGTGGCCGGTGAGCATGATGACCGCCATCTCCGGGTACATCTTTTTGAATATTTTAAGGACCTCAATGCCATCCATATCTTCCATCTTGAGGTCCAGCACCGCCACATCAAAATCTTCCTTGCGGAGGGCCTGAATCGCCTCTAAACCACTGTAAGCCTTTGTTACCTCAATATTTCTTCTGCTCAATCTATTGGAGAGGACGTAAACATAATCCTCCTCATCATCCACGAGCAGTAGTTTAATGTTTTCGGCCTGACCGGTTTCCTTCTCGGCCATGATTTCTACCCTCAGATACGTCGGGAGGTAATTTCCTTCATGCGCGCTTCAATGATCTTATCTTCATGCTTCCTCTTTTTCGCAGTCGCTTCTTCCACCTTGGATAGAAGCACCTCAATATCGCAGGGCTTCATGAGGTAATCAAAGGCGCCCAGTTTCATCCCTTCGATGGCCGTCTCGACGGTAGCGTAGGCGGTGAGCATGACCACCTCGACCAGGGGATGAGACTTCTTGATCTCCTTCAGGGCTTCAATGCCATCCATGCCCGGCATCTTCACATCAAGGATCACGACTTCAATATTGCGGGTTTTGTCCAGCCGCTCTAAAGCTTCCTGTCCGCTGAAGGCAGAGACGATATGGAGGTCCCTCTTGGACAAACGCTTGGTCATGGTTTCCACAAAAGGCACCTCATCATCCACTAACATTACTTTTGCAATCGCCATCTGTCTCTCTCCTCATCTTGGAAGTTTAAAACCCGTTAATGAGAATCCGAACCAGCCGGCGGACCCTCATCTTCACCTTCCTTCTTTTCTGGAAGAGGAATCCGGACGTAAAACGTGCTTCCCTGACCGAGCGCGCTCTTCACTTCCAGTTTCCCTCCCAATTTATTGATGATGCCATAGCAGATGGAGAGCCCCAAGCCGGTGCCTTTGCCCACCGGTTTGGTGGTAAAAAACGGATCAAAGATTCGGAAGAGGTTGGCTTCTGGTATCCCAGGACCATTATCAGCCACTTCAATCACAATACTCTCTCCTTCTAATTTGCTGGAAATATTTATAACTCCGCCACTCTTCTCCATCGCATCCAGAGCGTTATTAATTAAATTGAGCAGGACCTGCTGCAGCTCGGTCTGAGACATACGCAGGGTAGGCAGGTTCCCTTGAAGGTCGGTGTTAACAGTGACGTTGCTGTATTTCGCCCTTTGAGCTGAAAGGGCCACCACCTCCTCGATCAAATCATTGGCCTGAATGTCTTGAACCCTGGAGTCGGTTTTCCTGGCGAAACTGAGCAGCTTTTGAGTAATTTCCTTGCAGCGCCTTCCCTGGGCCCGAATCTGGTTCAAGGCCCTACTGAACTCGTCCAGATTTTGACCTTCTTGAAATTCTTCTTCTTCCAGCAGGTCTTCGATCCAGCCCGCTTCTTCAACCATGATGGCGACCGGATTGTTGATTTCATGGGCTATCCCGGCGGCGAGTTCACCAACAGAGGCCAGCTTTCCCGATTCAACGATCTGCTCGTTCATCATCTCTTTTTCCTTATCCGACCCGGCGATGCGGCTGACCATCTGTCTGGATAGGATATAGGCCGTCGTAACGATGCCCAGCCCGCCCAGGAGGATAATGGCCAGGGTGACGATGAGGGCATTGTTAAAATTGGAAAAGGCATCCGTAACCCTTTGCTGATAGACCAGGAGCCAGTCCCCATCTTTGAGAAAAGCCGAGACGTAGATGTTCTCATTTCCGGACTGATCGGTCTTCTCCACCACATGTATTTTGTCTTTAGAGCCTGGCTCAGTATTTAGAAAATCCATATAAGGCGCTTTACTGGAAACGATATCAACAAGCGGTTTGGTCTGAAAATTTCCTTCCTTGTTGAGGATAAAAGCGAATCCTGTTTCACCGATGCGAATATTTTCCACGAGATTATTAAAGGCTACGAAATCAATGGTCGCTCTTAATATCCAAAATTCACCCATCCAGCTTTCCCTGACTGCGATGATGAAGTGAGGCAGACCGCGCAGACCCAGAAAAACATCGCTGATAAAATACTCGGTCTTCATGGCATTTTGAAACCAGTCCGCCGTCCCATATAGCGCCATACCTAATTTAAATGGACCGGCATAAGCGACCTGAAGGCCATAGGTGTTGATGACCCCCAGATCAACAAAGACAGGATCGTATTCCTCCTGCAGCGTTTTTAATATGTCCTGTAAAAAGGCTTCGTCGTTCAATTCCTCGAAGTTAAAGGTCTTCCCTAGAAATTGAATGCCGCTTAGTTTATCTTTTAAGAAGCTATCAATGTTTTGTTTGTGTTTCTGGACTAATTCTTCGAGATGGGCGTGGACCTTTTCCTGGTAAGAGGTATGGAACTGGTAGAGGATGATGCTGCTCACCAGGATCAAGGGGATGACAGAAACAATGGTAATAATTAAAAACATGTTTCTGGTCAATGAACGATAATAGCTGTTGGTTTTAAACCCAGTTCGCTCCATATTCATATTCCGCGAATTGCCTTCTTTATCTTTTAAATCGTTATATCTCTGGGGATGAGATTTCCACAGAGCCACAAAGGGATTTTTTTAGGCGAGAAAAACCTCCCCAATATCCGTGGAGCATAAAAAAAGGGCTGTTTTGTGTCAAGCATATAAAATGATTCAGGCTGGCCTGGCAAAGATGTTCCGAGTTATTTTGACACTGCCCATGCCTCATAATGTTCAGGCGCTTCATCGCAGATTTAAAGCATTTGATGAAACAGGAGATTTACGTTGCATACCCTGTCTGCCTTGGCCAGGATAAAATCTAACACACTATTCAACAGGGGAACCCGGCGAGGGGAGAATATCAGGGTTTGCTCCAGATTTTAATCGTCCTTATCAAATATCTTCAAAGGATCGCGAATGAGTTCCTGTATCTTGGCGTCGCGTATTTTCCTGTCGTGCTCGGATTTTTTTTCATACGCGGCCATCATTTTTTTCAAAAGCTCCTCGAACTTTATAGGTTTTAAGAGATAATCGAAAGCACCCAGCTTCAGGCCCTCAATACTTGTTTCCACGGCGGCGTGCCCGGTGAGCAGGATGACCTGGGCCAACGGCTGAATCTTCCTGATCTCCCGCAGGGCTTCAATGCCATCCATCCCGCCGGGCATCTTTATATCCAGGATAATCACGTCAAATGACTGTTCCTGTACAAGCTCGATAGCTTCCTCTCCACTCGTAACGCCTGCTGCCTTAAAATCCCTCTTTTTCAACCGGTTTACAATGGTTTCTAAAAAATCAATTTCATCGTCAACGATTAAGACCCTGAAATTCTCCATGGTAAAACCTCCAAGCACTATAACTCCCGATTATTTAAAAATCCTTCCCCAGGTCAAGCAAAAAAGCGCCTCCCGTTTTTCCAGCTTTATTTTTAAGGCGCTTACTTTCTTTCCGGAATCACAACTGGCAGCCTTATGGTGAAAGTGGTCCCTTCCGATTCCTTGCTGGTGAATGAAATGGTCCCTCCCATTTTTTCGATGATACTAAAACTGATTGATAAGCCAAGACCCGTGCCTTTTCCGGTGGCCTTGGTCGTGAAAAACGGATCAAAAACCTTTCTCTGATATTCAGGGGGAATGCCTGGGCCGTTATCTTTGATGCTAACAGCAATCTGTGAATCATCCAGCCATGTTTTTATCTCAATTACGCCGTCCTTGCCAATGGCGTCAATGGCGTTGTTCAGCAGATTCAAGAACACCTGCTGGAGCTGGGATTGATCGCTGGCAATAATAGGAAAATGGGGATACAGGTCCTTCTTTATCTCGATGTTGCTTAATCGGGCGTAGTTTTGCAACAACTCAAGGGACTGATCTAAAACATCATTCACATCCACATCATCCAAATGAGGCTCCATCCTCCTGGCAAAACCGAGCATGTTGTGGGTTACTTTCCGAGCCCTTTCCACGTGGTCTTCGATTTTATCTATGGATACCGTATACTCTTTAAGATTCTCACTTTCTTGAAATTTTTCATCAGCCAGTAAGTCCCTCATCCATCCCGCCTTCTCACTGATGATGGCCAGGGGATTATTAATTTCATGAGCAATCCCGGTGGCCATCTTTCCTAAGGCGGCCAGTTTGTCTGACTGCATTAGCTGAGCGTTAATCTCATTAATATGATTGTTCGCTTCTTCCAAACGTCTGACTGTTATCCGAGTGGTTAAAATGGTCGTGATAATAATGACCAGGCAGCCAAGGCTGATAATTATGATCTCCATATTCCTGGTTGTTAACAAACCGCCTCTCTCCTCACCCATCTCCTGGCCGATGACCAGCAGCCATTCATTATTCTTCAACCATGCCCCGGCATAGGATTTCGTCTTTCCGTCAATCTTTTGCTTTTCAATAATCATGGTCTCGTTTCCGAAGAGCCGGGCGTCCAGATTCGATTTGCCCAATGCGGTGCCATGAAAACGAGAGGCAGTTTGATAAATCCCGTCTTTATTGATTATAAAGGCGTCGCCGGACCTCCCGGTCTGAGCGGTCCTGACAAGCTTATTGAAAACGTCCGAGTCAATAGTGGCCCTGAGTACCCAGGTGCGGCTATTGTCACGTCCTCTGACGGCAATAATAAAATGCGGCATCTGCCTGTAACCCATATAGACATCACTGATGTATTCGCCTCTATCCATGACCTTGCTGAACCAGGGCTGCTGGTAGTAATTCAAACCCAAAAGATCATACGGTCCGGCATACGACAGGTGCTGGCCGGCGCTGTCAATGATACCCAGATCAACCAAGCCATCCACCCGCATGCTGATCACCTTAAAGAGGTGAGAAAGATTTTCCTGGTTTTGCATGTAATCAAAACTGTGAGTATCCACAATGGTGGAAAGGATGGTTGTCCGCTCTTTCAAGAAGACCTCGACCGCGTTAGTCTGGGCCCTGGCCATATGCCTTATCTGATCTTCGATCTTTTCCTCATATACTCTGGTGAATTGATAGTATATTACCTCGCCAAGGATGAGTAGAGGCGCAAGAGAGACAATCAAGGTAATTAATATGATCTTTCGATTAAGTCTTTTATAGATTGAACCGTCCATAGAATTTCTCCATCGTCGGTTTTCAAGTAATAAATTCTATTTTAAAACAAGAAAAGGGGCAGTCCAGTGTATTTCTTGAAAATCCAGATTTTAAGGACAGGGCGGAATGAATGCCCCCTTAACTCCTCTCCAGGTCCCGGCCCCTTCTCATGAACCCGAGCCTTTAAGGCGGCGGCTTTTAAGGCTCATGATAATATCCAGATAACCAGTAACCCTTGTGACAGTTATCCGCTATTAATTAGTGCCTGTCCGGTTTTCTAAGTATTTGGTTTAAAAGTAAAAAAAGCGCATTTTATGCTGGCCATTAGTTCTTCGGATAGTGTAGAATAAGTTATAACGTCTTAAAA
>JAFDHD010000036.1 GCA_019308995.1 Deltaproteobacteria bacterium
GAGAAAATAATTCGTCCCGTGTACATCGGTTATCTCCTTCCTCGTTATTGTGGAAAGAGTATTGCCGAAACCCATGGACGAGTTGAAGTCGAAAATAGTCATTTCTGCTCACAATGTGTTGTCATTACTACTGTTTCATGAAATTACTCAAGCCTTAACCGGACAGTAGTAACCGTGGTAATAAAATTCTGGAGTTCTAACCATCATCTTCGGCCTTTTGAGTATCAGCGGCCTTCCTCATGGCCCTGATCTCTTCAATAATCTCGGAACGGGACATAATTTCTTTTCGTTCAAGGATATTTATCATGGCTTCTGTTGTGTAAATCAAGGTTGTGACCAGATTCCTCAGAGAGGTGGTTGGTTGGTCTTTTTCATCCTTTTTGATCATAATTTCCAGCCAGTTATTTTCACGAATGAGTCGAGTTCTGAGATCAGGTTCTTTTGACAATCTTACTAAAAAATTTCTTAAATGTCTTGCCTTTGGACTCTACCGCAGCGAGCACCACGGTTACATTGTCCACTCCTCCCCCAGCCAGGGCCAGTTCGATTAAGTGGTGCGCCTTCTTGTCAAGGTCTTCATCCAAGGCCAGAACCTGCTCGATCATTTCTTCAGACACCATGTCGGTCAATCCGTCACTGCAAAGCAGATAAATATCCTCCTCTTGAAGGGGTGTTTGCATGATTTCAGGCATGACTTCAGGTTTGATGCCCATGGCCCGTGTCAGGGTATGGCCCATTGAAGAGATCACGGTCGAATCGTAGTTAATAACTCCCTTGAACTGGGGATCCTCTGAAAGCCGGTGATCCACAGTCAAACGATTCAATTCACCTGCTCGATGGCGAAAGACTCGGCTATCGCCCACATGCGCCACGAGCAAATCATCGCCCTCGGCCATGATCAGGACCAGGGTCGAGCCCATGTTATGCTGGGCCTTGTTATTTTGAGCTGAAGTATAAACCACCTGGTTTGCCAGGTAAATGGCCTGCAGGACCGTGTTAGACACAGGAGAACGATCGCTATCAAAAAAATTATATCTCTCCGGGTCCTCAAAGGGTTTTTTAAAGAAGAACGAAATATAATCGGAAATCGTCTGAGTGACGAGGGCGCTGGCCACTTCGCCAGCATTATGTCCACCCATGCCATCGGCCACGAGATACAGCCCCAGGGAGTCATCGAAAAAAAAGGAATCCTCGTTCTTCTCCCTGGTCAAGCCCACATCAGAGCTAGCTGCGCCGACTAGATGAGGCAAGGTTCACCGCCTTCCGGTAGAATGTTTACATCTTAGGCCTGGGACTGCTTCTTGGCAGCCAGTTCATCCAGCTTCTGGGCGACGGTACGCAGATGAGCGGCCATCTGTTCGGCGTTGTGGTAGCGTTTCTCCCGGTCCTTTATTAGGGCTTTATTGATGATCTGGACAACGGCTTTGGGTACTTTGGGGTTGTATTGCGAGATCGGTTCTGGTTCTTCGGAAGTGATCTTGAAGATAAGCGTGGTTAAATCATCAGCCCGAAAAGGCTGAGCACCAGCAAGGAGTTCATAGAGCAACACCCCCAGGGAAAAGATGTCTGAACGGCCATCAACTTTTTCTCCTTTGATCTGTTCCGGCGACATGTAAAAAGGAGTGCCCTTGACCACTCCGGTCTTGGTCTTGGATGTGGCTGTGGCGCGAGCGATTCCAAAGTCGGTGACCTTGACTCCGCCACGATCAAGGAGCATGATATTGGCCGGCTTAATATCCCGATGCACAATCCCTTGTTTATGAGCGTAGTCCAGGGCGCTGGCCACGTCGGCTGTGAGGTCGATGACCTGACGGAGGGGCAGCAGTTTTTCCTTGTTGGTATGTTCCTTGAGATCGTGACCCTCTAGATACTCCATGGCGATATAGCAGAGGTCCAAATCTTCGCCAGCATCATAGATGGTGACGATGTTCGGATGAGAGAGAATCCCGGCTGTTTCAGCTTCAATGAAAAACTGCTCCTTGATCTTTTTCGCTTCATCGGGTTCATATTCTTCCTCAAACCGGATGGTCTTAATAGCGGTTATCCGGTTGATCTTGGGATCTCTTCCTTGATAAACCACCCCCATAGCGCCCTTTCCCAAGATCTTGAGAATCTCATAACGGCCCAGGGTAGGTTTGGTGTCCTCGCTAATAACCAGGGTTCCATCATCAGCCTGCTGGCCTCCGGTGCCCAGACCGAATATCATGGTCTCTGAAGCGATATTAAGTTTTTTAATCTTTCCATTAATATCACGGTAATCCGAATCATGCTGGCCGATATACTCATACACTGAAACGGCCTTGTTCAGCATTCGTTTGCGCTCAAAATCCAGGGCGAGGTTATAGAGAATGTCTTTCAGGCCGTCATCTACCGGACAGCGCCTGAATTTGTCAAAAGCCAGGTCCAACTGACCCTGAGTTTGAAAATTAAGTCCGAGCATGCGGTTGATCTCGACCGACTCGCCCTCGATTTTCTCTTTACTCGCCTCGGTTACAAAGAAACGGGTGGTCGTGACAGCGGCATACCCGAAGATGGTGAGCAGGACGGGATAAGTTATTTTAAACCAGGCGTCCATGCCGATAAAAAGATAGAACCCGATCACGATAAGGCCCACGAGGACCACCCCGGAAACGATTGCCCCGGCCCGGGCCCGGAGGCGAGGCAGCAGGAGAGACAGGAAGAGACCGACCAGAAGAATGACAAGTAATTCGATAAGGTTCATCATTCCGGAGCGAGTGATAAATCCGCCGCCGAGTAAATTCTGAAGAACATTAGCCGAGAACATACCGGTGGACATGGTCTTGTCAATGGGTGTCACCTGGGGAATATCAATGCCAGTGGCCGAAACACTGATCAGGGCGATCTTGTCCTTAAAGGCCGCCGGGTCAACCTTGTCGTTAATCACATCATAAAAGGAAAAACGGGGGAAGGCCTTAGAGTCAGTGAAGGTGATAAAAAAGTCAAGATTGGGGGGGTTCGTGGGAATAAAGCGGCGGCCGACCGTAAGCCCCTCCTCCCCTTGAATCTGAATATTTTCAAAGCTGACTCCCTGTGTCAGCATGGCCAACCGTAAGGTATACGCCGGAAAAGGCAGACCATTATAATCAATGAGTAGAGCCTCACGCCGAACCGCGCCGTCCCGGTCTGGCAGGGAATTGATATGGCCCAGGCCTAAAGCAGCTTCAGAAAAAGAAGGAATAGGAGCTATAATTTTCGCGGCAGGGATCATAAAGCCCTGGCCCATTCCCTGAGCATGTATCACACCGTTCTTGAGCAGCACCTCCTCATACTCAGTCTCTTTGTCCGGATCAGTAAAGTAATCACCGATTTCAAAAAAAACCGGAAGGACCACATTCCCCGCGTTGGATATGGCCTGGGCCAGCATCTTATCATGATCCAAGGTAGCCTGAGCTGTAGAGAGCTTGCTGAGAAAATCCTTTGCCTCTTGACCGCCAGTTATCATAAATTTGGCAGGAAAATCTTTTTCCAATTCCTGAATCAACTTAAGCCCTTCCGCCACCTCAGGTTCAGAAAAAATAACATTCAGCCCAATTAACCTGGCCTTCTGCTCCTTGAGCTTTTCAACCATCTGGGCCACCAGAGAGCGGGGCCAGGGCCACCGACCGAGCTTGGTGATCGAATCGTCGTCAATCTCAATCACGACAATGTCGGTTTTGGTCATCTCATCCCCGGCCCGAAATCGCATACGCAAGTCATAGGTTTTCAGCTCCAGGGATTCCAGGAAATCTATTGGGAAACGAGCTAATAACAGAAAAATCAGCGTCATAAGCAATGCGAGCCACATGGCAGGATTTTTCTTTATCATGAGATGCTCCTTAAAAAAGAGGATCGCTCAATACTGGCACGCCAAAGGACGGCTTTTGAGGAATCTAGTCGTCAGCAGGCACCAGTCTCACAAGCCTTTTAGGTCATGATTTCTTTGACATTATTGACAAAAGGATAAGCTTTATGATGGTTTAAGTCAAGATAAAACTCCGAAAAAGGCAACCCCAAACAAGTAACGATAAGGCCCTGGGGTAACACTTCCCCCCAAAAGGACCCCCTCAATTTAAAGGTTTTTCATTTCCTTTAGGTGCTGATCTTAGAAAAGTCGGCTACCTGGGCGAAGAGCCCTGATACCTCAGTCAATAAAGCCAGGCGATTATCTTTTAACTCCTGATCTGGATCATCCACCAGGACTTCATCGAAAAAACTATCCACAGCCGGCTTCAATGCCACGATCTGGTTAAGCAAACTGGTGTAATCATACGCCTGAACCAAATCCTGAGCATGAGTAGAGGCCTCTTTATAGGCGGTAAAAAGAAATTTTTCCTCATCCTGTATAAACCGATTTGGGTCAAGTTCCCTTCGCTCGCCGAACTTCTTGATAATGTTCACTACCCGCTTGAAGGCCAGAGCCAGATCAGCAAACTCCGGGCGTGACTTCACCTTTTCCAGGGCCCAGACCCGGGCTGTGGCCGTGACAATGTTATCATGGTGGAGACTTAAGACCGCCTCTGCCCCGTCTGTGGAAGCGCCGAGGCTGGTGAGCTGATTTTTGAGCCTGAGTCGAAAAAACTCAAGGACATCCACCCTGATTTCTGCTTCAGGCCTTTTCATCCAGTCCGTTAGACCTGTCATGGTGTAATTTATGAGCGAATCCAGAGAGATATGATAACCCCTGTTAAGAACGATATTTATCACGCCAAGCGCCAGCCTTCTGAGGGCATACGGATCAGCCTCTCCGGTAGGAATAAGCCCAACGCTAAAATAGCCAATAATGGTCTCGATTTTATCCGCCAGACTTAGAAGCGCCCCGACCGAACTTTGAGGCAGGTCTCCTCCGGCACGAATGGGCAAGTAATGTTCATAAATGGCCCTGGCCACCTCTGGAGGCTCGCCATCAAGCTCGGCATAGATTTGTCCCATGGTTCCCTGTAAAGAAGGAAATTCGGTGACCAGGCCTGTGACCAGATCGCATTTACAAAGCTCGGCCGCCCTGATCAGATGCTCTTTAATATCAGGATCAAGCTGGTCAGCCAGATAGGCTGCCAGCCGGGTCATGCGCATGACTTTTTCCCAGGAGGTTCCTAAAAAAGAGTGAAAGACAACCTTGTTCAGCTCCTCCTGGCATGACTCGAGGGTGGATTTGCGATCCATTGTAAAGTAAAAACGGGCATCATCCAGTCTGGCCTTGAGCACACGCTGGTGTCCTCTGGTCACGATGTCCATATCCCGGGCCCTGGTGTTGTTAATAGCAACGAAGTAGGGCTTAAGCGCTCCCTGGTCGTCCGTTATGGCAAAGTAACGCTGGTGCTCACGCATGGCTGTAATAAGCACCTCGCCTGGCAGATCAAGAAAAGAGCTCTCAAACTGCCCGCAAATCGCGATCGGCTGCTCGACCATGTTGGTGACCTCAAGCACCAACTCCTCATCAGACAGGACCTGGAGCTCAGGCCCGGTTTCTGCAACTGCTCGATTAATCTCCTGCCGCACCTTTTTTTGACGCTGTCCAGGAGAAACGATCACATCAGCTGCAGCTAGCTTTTCCTCATATTCGTCAGGCGAGTTGATTTCAATGGGTTCGTGATGAAGGAACCGGTGGCCATAGCTAAATTTTGAGGCCTTAACCGCGCCCAAAGAAAAATCAAGAATCTTGCCATCAAGGACCGCCAAGACCCAATGAATGGGACGAACAAAGGTGACTTCCCCCCTGCCCCAGCGCATGGACTTCGGGAAAGGCAACCCTAAAATCAAATCTGGCAGGACCTGGATCAGTATCTCCTCAGCCATGCGGCCCTTGACCGTCTTGCGCACAGCCACATATTTACCTTTTTTTGTCTCTACCGTAATCAAGTCTGAAACATCTACTCCCTGTCCGCGGGCAAACCCTTGCGCCGCCTTGGTCAGTTTACCGTCAGCATCATAGGCCGCCTTTACCGGCGGACCGGTCACCTCCTTCTCAACGTCACTTTCTTTATCAATCAAGCCCCAGGCTCCCACGGCTAAACGATTGGGTGTTCCCCAGGCTTTTATCTTGTGATCTTCCGGTGCTCCAATCAGAAACCTGGCCAGCCCTTGTTCCAGGGCCTTCAGGGCTGGCGGTAGATACCCTGCCGGAATTTCTTCAGTGCCGATCTCAACCAGTAAATTCAATTGGCTCATGAATCATCCTCCCAACGGCCTATCAACGGGTGGCCCATCTCCTCCCGCTGGGCTAGATAAGCCAAAACCACAGCTCTGGCGAGACTGCGCACGCGTGCAATGAAGCGGGTTCGCTCCGCCACGCTGATTGCCCCTCTGGCCTCAAGGAGATTAAAAAGGTGGGAACATTTGAGGCAGTAATCATAAGCTGGCAGGACCAGGCCTTGTTCGACCAAGCGACTGGATTCGGCCTCAGCCAGATCAAAACTTTGAAAGAGCATACCGACATCGGCTTTTTCGAAATTGTACTTGGAATATTCGACCTCCCCCTGATAGTGAATGTCTCCATATCGGATATACTCATTCCAATTCAGATCAAAAATGCTGTCTACATCCTGGAGATACATGGCAATCCGTTCCAGGCCGTATGTGATCTCTACGGATATCGGAGCCAGTTCCACTCCCCCAGCCTGCTGGAAGTAAGTGAACTGAGTGATCTCCATCCCATCGAGCCAGACCTCCCATCCAATACCCCAAGCCCCCAGCGTCGGGGATTCCCAATCATCCTCGACAAATCTTATATCGTGATCCATGGGATCAATACCAAAACTTCTTAGGCTTTCCAGATAAATGTCTTGAATGTCTAAGGGCGATGGTTTGAGGATGACCTGATACTGATAGTAATGCTGGACCCGCATAGGGTTTTCGCCATAACGGCCGTCTGTAGGCCGGCGGCAGGGTTCAACATAAGCCACCTTCCAGGGTTCTGGCCCGAGGCATCGAAGTAAAGTGGCCGGATTGAAGGTTCCAGCCCCCACTTCCAGGTCATAAGGCTGCTGGATCAGACAACCCTGCTCGGCCCAGTATCTCTCCAGGGCGAAAATAAGCTCCTGAAACGTTAATTGTTTAGACAAGCTCATCTATCACTCTCACAAAATAAAGATAAAATAATTCAAATACATACTCTCCTGGCTGGTACGTGTCAAGCCTTGAGAACCCATGAGAACCCAGAAGGCGGTAATTTCTCATAACTCACTCGCTCTTTAAATTTATGTTAATTTTAAACCGGTCCCCCTGTGTCTGAGCCAATTTCTACTTGACGTGTAATTTACCAATACCTTATAGCTTTATGGATCGAGTAAATAAGAACCTAATGAAATCACCAAGCCTAATTCCAGGCACACAGGGACGTTTTTTAAGGTTTTGACCCTTTTAAATATGTAACAACAGGAGCCTTGGGTGAACACAAATTTATCATTCAGATGGATACTCCTTGGCATGGCTTTAGTGGTCATGATGATCATTTATATTATTCATTAACACACCAATTGAGTGGAGGTTAAATCATGTCGAGAATGGCTACTGAAGAGGAATTTGAGGAATATTCTGACAGTGGATTGTGTCCATACTGTTACGCTGAAGATATAGTCAAGGATAAAACCGAGTGGAAAGGGAAAACTTTGAGGCAATCCCTGTATTGCACTAAGTGTGAAAAGAGGTGGACCGAAATCTACACCATGACCGGCTTATTCCTGGATGATGCAGAGGACTAGCCCCGGATTGAAGAAAATTTACCCGAACCAGCTTACTGAGCATTGAAGTTTTCGTAAATTTTACTCTGGAAACATGGAGTCGAAACGACTAAGTCGGCCCCAGGTATCACGCAGCGAAACCGTCCGATTAAATACGAGTCCATCTTTGGAAGAATCAACGGAATCAACGCAGAAATAGCCCAGTCTTTCGAACTGGTATCTGCTTCCTGGAGCCGCTTCGGCCAGGCTCGGTTCCACACGGCACGACTTCAGTACCTCCAAAGAATTCGGATTCAGGTAATCATTGAAATCAGAACCATCCTCCACATCACTCAACTTCTCTTTTACAAAGAGATGATCATACAGGCGCACTTCAGCCTCAAGCGCGTGGGTAACCGAAACCCAGTGCAGGGTGGCCTTGACCTTACGCCCGTCAGGGCTCCCACCACCTCCGGTCTTTGGATCATAGGTACAATGAAGCTCAATGACCTCGCCTGTTTTTTCGTCCTTAACCACCCCTACACAGGTGATATAGTAGGCGTATCGCAGCCGGACCTCACGACCAGGGGTCAGGCGGAAAAACTTCCTGGGGGGGTCTTCACGAAAATCGTCTCGTTCGATATAAAGCACGCGTGAGAAAGGAACCTTCCGGGAACCCATGCTGGGATCCTCCGGGTGATTCGGGAAATCTAGCTCTTCTTCCTGGTTTTCAGGATAGTTGTCAATAATCACCCGAAGTGGACGCAATACGGCCATAACACGCGGGGCCTTTTGATTCAAATCCTCACGAAGGCAATGCTCGAGCAAGGAGATATCAACGATACTATCCCTCTTGGCCACGCCAATGCGTTCACAAAAATTTCGGATGGACTCCGGTGTGTATCCACGCCGCTGCATCCCCACCAGTGTCGGCATACGGGGATCATCCCAGCCACTAACATGCCCTCCTTCGACCAATTTAAGAAGCTTTCGTTTGCTCATCACGGTATATGTAAGATTGAGGCGCGCGAATTCGATTTGCTGGGGATGATAATCAACATTCAACATATCAAGAATCCAGTCATACAAAGGACGATGATCTTCAAATTCCAGTGTACAGATTGAGTGAGTTACCCCTTCAATGGAATCCGATAGGCAATGGGCATAGTCGTACATCGGATAGATACACCACCTGTCGCCCGTTCTATGATGTGTCTCGTGTCGAATACGGTAAAGGGTCGGATCCCGCATATTTAAATTCGGAGAGGACATATCAATTTTTGCGCGCAGGACGAGGGCGCCATCCGTAAATTCTCCGGCCCGCATACGCTTGAATAAATCCAGGTTTTCTTCGACCGAGCGGGTACGATATGGGCTGTCCTGGCCTGGTTTCGTCAAGGTGCCGCGGTAATCTCTGATTTCCTCTGCGGTCAAACTATCAACGTATGCCTTACCCAATCTGATAAGCTGAACCGCATACTCGTATAATTGCTCAAAATAGTCAGACGCATAATACAGCCGATTACCCCAATCGAATCCAAGCCACTGGACGTCCCCCTTGATTGATTCCACATATTCAACCTCCTCCTTAGTGGGATTGGTATCGTCAAACCGCAAATTGCACAGGCCTCCATATTCAGCCGCGAGGCCAAAATTGAGACAGATGGATTTGGCGTGGCCAATATGCAGATATCCATTCGGCTCCGGCGGAAATCGAGTCATAACCCGGCCGTCATTTTTATGTGCCTTTATATCTTTGCTGATAATATTGCGAATAAAGTTGGGAGTGAGCTTAGAATTATTTATAGTCATAATGAGGATTTCCTTCTTGCCTATTTTTAAATTGTATTTTAATGACTTCAGTGAAATGTTTATAAAGTTGCCGTGATATTGTCAATAAATTCCCTCGCCCTGTCAACTGGATTCTAACTCTCTAAATGGTCCAGTCTATGGGGGCAGGTCACTGGCAGCTTTTCAATTTGATGAATGATATGGTATATTCCATTAATGTGAACAAGACGATCCTTTGGTATTTTTAAAAATAGTTTTAAATAGATAAGAACGACTCAGTTTAGAAAAAATATCAATGTTTGTATGTTGTAATATATCGGAGGGAATATGTTTAGCAGTAAATTTATTATTGGGCTAGTAATATCGCTTATATTGTTAGGGGTTGGCTTTTCTTTCCAAACAATGAAACTAGTACAAGAAAAAAATAAATAGAAGAAAGCTGGGTTTATTTCTGCTTGGATAATCATATTGCCTCGATAACGTCGTCAAGGCAGAATCACTTCCCTCACCTCCCCGTGACCTCCAAGAGAAGGCAGTGCCTGGCCATCAAAGAAAAGCCTTAACCCTCCGGCGTTACCTATCCTGAGTTTAAAATTTTCTTTCGCTTGCCATGTCATGGACTCACCAGGTTTGAAAAGATATTCCCTTATCACATCTTCATCAATGTGAATCCGAAGCCAGGTCTTTTCCCAAAAGATTGCTTTTAAGGTGTATTCGCTTTTTTCCATCTGAGCCGGCGTTTCGTCCAAAGCAGTGGCTTTTATTGAGGATGGCATTTGAACCTTGCCTGACACATGACTTTGTCCTGGTGTTATCTTACTTTCTGTGGCTAATTTTTCTGTCTGCATCGGCTTTTTTAACAACTCATGAAAACTTGTTCGTTCCGGGATAACCAGGAAGGCATTCTTTTTTTCATCATTAACAAAATAGTAGATTCCCAGGAACAACCCCAGGATCAGAATCAAGACCAGAATTCGCTTTTGGGACGCCAATATCTTGGTTGTTCTTGATTTTTCCGTCTGGCTCTTCTGCATCGCCTTGTGTAGCTGGGATTTACGAGACGCCCCTTTCTCACTCATCTTCTGCCTCTCTTTCTTAAATGTTGCTTTTAAGCTAGTATCTAAAGAGATGTTTGTTACGGTTTCAGCCTTTTAATCCTGACTCCCAGCCGGACATAGGCTTTCAGGCGATTCTGAAATGAAACAAGCGAACTGTCAAGCCAAATGGTTCAAGCCAGTTAATGAACAACCTTGCAGCAGGTTGCAGAGTATCATAGAACAAAAAGCTCAACTTGATGAAAACCGGTTTCGCTTTGGCCCTGTCGTTTCACATACCTCACTGTGTCTTCCTTTTGGTTACCGTGTATCCATATTAGCATATGCTACCATGCTGGCAGCAAGCTGAGCGGAATTCCAAGTTGAAATAAGCGATCTGCTGTCTCGATTCAGACCATCCCGACACGCTTTCAGATTTGTCTCAGAGAGAATTTTCTCTGTCGAGGACCTTCTTTTACAGGAATGGCAGCGTTGTTTGAGGGAAGCCATGGCCTTATATGTTTACCTATTCTTTCTTCCTTGCCCATGGAACATTTGCTTTATCTTAAATTTTTACTTGACAATATCTTTTTCCAAACTATCATTTCAAACTGATCTTCGAGATTATGTTTCTTTTGTCTTCTTTTTTTTCACTTGGGTTTCTGCTTTATCAGGAACGACAACTAGGTAAACTGTCATTCCCGCGAAAGCGAGCGTCTATATAAGAAAAATATTTTAAACAATTACTTAAGATCTGCCGTTCTTAGTATCTATTTTGGTGAGGCCTTAACTTGGGGATTATTTATGAGAATTTCTGAAGGAGGTTTTCTGCGATGATTAAAAAAGTATTAAAACCGTCTTATCTGTCAATCCTGATTATCATCTTTTGTATGGGGATTTTTATCTCTCCATCCAAGACCTGGGCCGTGAAAAAAGGAGGAGTATTGAAGATCGGTTTTGGGATGACTGCCGTGAAACTGGACCCGCATGCTTCTTCTGGATCGGGTGACGTCTACATTATGGCTCATATCTACGAAAGGCTACTTACTTTCAAACTTGATGAAAAAACGAAAAAACCTGTGGTTATGCCTTCTCTGGCTGCCAAATGGGAAGTTACACCGAATAAAATGGCTTGGATTTTCTATCTCAGAAAAGATGTAAAATTTACCGATGGGACGCCCTTTAATGCTGAGGCGGTCAAGTTCAATATTGATCGTTTGCTCGGACCGCCGCCCCTGGCAAATGCCAGAAATTATGGCTTTTTAATAAAAAATACAGAAGTGATTGATGAATACACGGTTAAAGTAAATCTAAAAATTCCGGCTGTCCCGGTAGAATCATACTTTGTCCAGAGCTATATTGGCATGATTAGCCCAGCCGCCGTCAAGAAGTGGGGGGACAAAATCGGCACTCATCCGGTTGGTACGGGGCCCTATAAATTAAAGCAATGGGTACACGGAGAAAAGGCCGTCCTGGAAGCGAACACCAAGCACTGGAAGGGGAGGCCGAATTTAGACCAGGTCGAGTTTAGATTTATCCCTGAAAGCGCCTCCAGGTTAAACATGCTCAAGACCGGCCAAATTGACCTGGCCTTTAACCTCGATGTGCCAGACCTTGTAAGGGCGCAAAAAGAAGGGAAGTTTGACGTCATCGAATGGCCCACCACAGAACTTCTTTACCTCGTTCTGAACAACCTGGCAAAACCAACTAATGAAACGGCGGTTCGCCAGGCCATTAAGCTGGCCATCAATCGCAAGGGGATCGTGGAAAAGATATTGCAGGGCCATGCCACCATCGCCAACACCTATATATCGCCAATCTGCATGGGAAGCATCCCCAGCGATCCTATGATCTTCGATCCGGAGAAGGCCAGGAAGGTATTGGCTGAGGCGGGCTGGGTGGATAGCGACAAAGATGGAATCCGAGAAAAGGGCGCGGATAAGCTTCGCTTAAAAATTCGCTATCCGAGCGGCCGCTATCCCATGTGTGACGAAATGGTGGCGGTTATTCAAAATCAGTTGAGCAATGTTGGCTTTAAGTGCGAGTCGGAAAAAATGGGCTTTGGGGCCTGGATCACCGCCCTGGTTCAGCCTCCAGATAAATCCACCGGGGATGCCTTTATCGTTTCCTGGCCTTCCAAGGAAGACCCGCAATGGGCCCTCTTCGCCATGCAGCCATATAGCCCCTTAAGCTATTACCAGAATAAAACGGTGGCCCAGCTGTCCATGGCGCAGCTGGTTGAATGGGACCAGGCGAAACGGATAGATTTTCTTAAAAAGATCCAAATGATCGCGGAGAAGGAAGCCTTTGGGATAAATATATTATTTATGAATTACAATATTGTTAAAAATAAAAACGTTCACGTAAAACCAACTTATGTCCCGGTTTCAGACACGTTCAATGTCTATAACGCCTGGGTTGAATAAACCGGTAAGAGGGGCTAGACCGAAAAAAGGCCCCTCTTAAACCTTTATGCTAATGCAGGGTTCAGGAGAGATGAACTCAGTGATAAAGCCGGCGCATCGGAGGCTAATATGCTCAAGAACATAAGGGTGCTTGATTTCAGCCGCGTATTATCCGGACCCTTTTGCACGCGTATGCTGGCTGACCTTGGGGCTGAAGTCATAAAAGCCGAGTCGTTGAACGGAGACCTCATGCGGCAGGCGCCACCCTTCAAAGGCAAATTTGCAAGCTATTTTACACAGTTTAATTTGGGCAAGAAAAGTATCAGCGTCAATCTTCAACATGAAAAAGGAATAGATTTAATCAAGAAGCTCGCAGCCAAATGCGATGTCGTTATTGAAAATTTTCGTCCGGGACTCATGACGGAAATGGGATTGGGATATCCTGTCTTGAGGGCCATCAATCCAGATATTATTTACTGCTCCATCTCAGGGTTCGGCCAAACAGGGCCGGAAGCAAAACGACCCGCCTATACGGATATTATTGAAGCCTATAGCGGTCTGGATTATGCCGCCGGCGAGATGTACGGCTCAGACGGGACGCCGCCTGGATTTCCTTTCTCCCTGGGAGACACCTATGCTTCCCTCAATGCAACGATCGCGATCCTGGCAGCCCTGTATCATCGTGAGTTAACCGGTGAAGGTCAGCTTATTGATATTTCCATGCTGGACTGTATTCTGGCGGCCAATGACTCCACGCTTCAAAAATATATCTTCTCCGACGGTGAGGATGACATTCCCACTCTAGTCTTCAGACCACCCCTGAAAATGAAGGATGGCTACATGGCGGCCTCGATTGCCTTGGGTTTTGAGAGGACTGTCCAGGCCATTGGTCGGCCTGAACTCCTTGAGGACGAATGTTTCAAGACTCTCGAGGCCAGGAGCAAGCATTTTGATATCTTCATCCAGGTGGTCAAGGAATGGGCCCAGGAAAAAACGATCGAGGAGGCAAGCGAAATTTTTAATAAATTCGATATTCCTTACAGTAAGGTCAATTCAACCGCGGAAATCATCAACAGCCCTATAATCCGCGAACGGAAGATGTTAGTTGATGTTGAACTCCCAGGTGTTGGCAGCCTGCCCATAGTGAATACCCCTTTTAAATTCTTCAAAAACGCAAGCCAACCACAGGGTCCTCCTCCCCTCCTGGGTGGACACAATCAGGAGGTCTTCGGTGAACTTCTGGGATTGTCTGAGAGTGAGCTTGACCAACTCACCCGTGAGGGAGTCATTTCCCAGGAAGAAGCCCCGTAATACGGGCTTTTGCCTTGTGTGCAAGGTTTGTAATGCTGATGCCTCAACATGCATCTAAGCCTAGCTGAAGGAGATAATAATATGGTCATTGATATCGAATGTGATATCCCTACCCGGGAAGTCTATCAGGCGGACCTGGATTCCTTGGAGCAGAGTGGAGACCAGGGCATGGCCAATTATATTAATATCTTTGGCCCTAAATGGGCCTCTGACATAGGGATGAGCCCTGCTGAATTTGAAGAAGCTAAGGAAACAATAGGGCCGGTAAAATTAAGGAGAATGATTACCGAGAAAGCCATGGAAAAGGCCATGACCGAGGAAGAATTTATCCGCATGCTGGATGATGCGGGCGTGACCTATGCTTGCATCGGAACAGGTCGGTTTGCCTCATTTGAACATACGGCCAGGCTGGCTGAGAAACATAGAGACAAATTAATACCATGGTGCAGAATAAGCCCTCACCTTGGAATGGCTGGCGTTAGAAAGCTGGAGTATTGTGTAAAGGAGCTTGGATTTAAAGGCTTAGAAGTATCTACCTTTAGAGAAAGACTATATGCCAATGATAAAAAATATTATCCCCTCTATGCTAAATGCGTTGAGATGAATATTCCGATCAGGGTCTATACAACTATGAATTATGCTACAGATCGGGCTATGGATCTTGGACGGCCGCTTTATCTTGATGAGGTTGCGCGTGATTTTCCTGAGTTACCCATCATTGCAGGCTTGGGCGGGTGGCCCTGGGTGCCTGAGCTGGTTGGATTGGCGCGAAGACATACTAATTTATACATTGATTTTGCCGCGCATCGCCCGAAATATATTGCCAAACCTGGAAGCGGGTTCGAGATGCTGCTTCAGTTCGGGAATACGCTTCTTCAAGATCGAATTCTCTTCGCCAGTTCATGGATGACGCTTGGGCTCCCTTTAAAGCAGATCATCCAGGAGACCAAGGAGCTTCCTTTGAAAGATTCGGTCAAACCAAAGTGGCTGTATGAAAACGCTGCTCGGATTTTGAAGCTTGGCTAAAGATTACGCCCATTTGCTATAGTTACTTATTTCATTATACAATATGCTCGCTTACATCGTCAGACGGATTTTACTGCTGATTCCTGCCTTACTTGCCATTACCCTGGTGGCCTTTCTTATTCTTCAGTTGATACCGGGTGATCCGGCCAGAGTCATAGTCGGTATTGACGCAGATGAAAAACAATTAGAAGCAATCCGCCATCAATTAGGACTTGATAAACCTATTATCGTTCAATATGGAATTTTTTTAAAAAGCATAGTCAGGTTTAATTTTGGCCAATCCATCAGATCACAGGATGATGTTATAAATCAAATCCTGCCCAGGTTCAAAAACACTCTGCTGCTTGCCTTGGTCAGCATCACCATATCCGTTATTGTTGGTGTACTGGCGGGTGTTATTGCCTCAACCAAACAAAACACATCCTTAGATTATGCGATTACCAGTTTAGTTCTTTTAGGCATTTCCGCGCCAACTTTTTGGATCGGACTCCTTCTAATTTTGTTCTTTAGTGTTTTTGCCGGCCTGTTTCCAGCTGGAGGGATCGAGGGACTTAAGAGTATTATTTTACCGGCTATAACCCTGGCCGCCCCATCAGCAGCAGTGACAGCAAGGATGACGCGCTCCTCCATGCTGGAAGTTCTTCGCATGGATTACATCAAGACGGCCAGAGCCAAAGGTCAGAAGGAAAGTAGAATTGTTTTCAAGCATGCCCTTAAGAACGCTCTCCTGCCAACCATTACTATCGTGGGTATTCAATTTGGTTATTTAATGGGTGGTTCGGTTCTGGTTGAGACAGTTTTTAGCTGGCCAGGTTTAGGCTGGTTAATCGTGGATGCCATTTTTGCCAAAGATTATCCTGTGGTTCAAGCATGCGTTATCTTTTTTGCCTTCAGTTTCATTCTGGTAAATCTGGTGGTGGATATACTTTATGGCTACATTAACCCCAGAGTGACTTATGATTAACTGACTTGCATGTTTCATAAATGACGAACTCTTTTAAGGTTACTATGAACTCGGGCATTAATGATGAAAAGAGAAAAACCAATTTGAAGCTTGCCTGGCTTCGGCTTAAGCGCAACAGGATAGCTCTGACCGGGATGGTAATCATTTTATTGTTTTTTTTAACTGGCATATTTGCCTCTCATTTAGCCCCTCATGATCCTTTCAAACAAGACCTTGATAAGATCAGGACAGGTTTGAGTTTTGAACACCCGCTGGGCTGCGATCAGGTGGGAAGAGATGTATTGTCGAGAATTATTTATGGAGCCTTGATAACTATCAAAATAGTTATAATCTCTGTGGCCATAGGCCTATTTATAGGTTCCACTATTGGGATAATTGGTGGCTATTACGGCCGGAAGGTGGATATGGTCGTCATTTTTTTAGCTGACCTTCTCCTAGCCTTCCCAGGATTGATTTTGGCCATTGCGATCATAGCAGCGGCAGGAACAGGGTTAACTGGCGTGATTCTGGCCATTGGTCTTTCATCCATTCCACAATTTATCCGGGTCACGAGAAGCGTCGTCATTGGTGAGAAAGAAAGCGATTATGTCCTTGCGGCCAGGGCCATAGGAGAAGGCGATCTTAACATTATGGTTCGTTACATATTACCTAATTGCCTCGCCCCTATTGTGGTGCTGGTGATGCTCCGGATAGCGATCATCATTCTTATTGCGTCCGGTTTGAGTTTTCTGGGTTTGGGGGTTCAACCTCCCACACCGGAATGGGGCGCTATGCTGGCCGAAGGACGGGCCTACTTACAGATCGCGCCTCACATCGTGATATTTCCCGGACTGGCGATCATGATTGTCGTGCTGGCCTTCAACCTTTTCGGAGACGGTCTGCGGGATGCCTTGGACCCAAGGATGAAGATGTAACCTTATTTTTTTCTCCAGCTTCGATTCTGGCAGTAAGTTTGGATTGCGACTAGACATCCAGACCGATTGAACCGGCGAATTCAAGCATTTCCCGTGCGGTTTTGGCCATGGCGTAATCAATCATATCTCCTTCATAAACAACAGCTGCTGTTCCTTTTTTCTCTGCCTCTTCCAAAGCCTTGATCAATCCCTTGTAAAAAGCGATTTCATCAGCGGTCGGAGAAAAGACCTTGTTAACCACCGGAACGTGTGTGGGATGAATGACCGTTTGGCCTCTAAACCCAAGCTGTCGGTTCAAACGTGCATCACGCTCAAGCCCTTCCAAATCCTTGATATCCCACCAGGAGCTGATGGTGGGATACTGTATCCCTGCGGCCCGGGCATCAAGCACCGCTTTTGATCGGAGATAGAGGGTTTCTTTGCCTTGCTTAGACCATATATAACCGACAGATCGGCTGGCATCACCGCCGGGACCGGCGGCCAGAGAAAGGCCCTGAATCCGCGGAAAGGAGATAGCTATATTGTAAGCGTTTCGCATCGCTTTAGCCGTTTCCAGGGCCAAGGCTGTTTTGATGCTCCCAATCTCAATATTGTTACGCCTCTCCAGATGAGTAAGCAATACATCCAGTTCTCTCATATCCTCAACAATCTCCACCTTGGGTAATGATACACTTTCCAGCTCTGGACACATCACACCCTCAAGATCATCAAGAGTCATGCCCGTGGCCAGGCCGTTGATCCTGACCGCACAGGCTTGCCCGGCTTGCTTTAAAAATTTCAGCGCCTCTTTAACCAGAGGCCGGGCTAATGTCTTTTCGTGATCCGGGACCGAATCCTCCAGGTCAAGGATAAGCGAGTCCGCGCCGTAATTAACCGCCTTTTCCATCCAGGCAGGCTTATTACCAGGAACGAATAACGATGACCGCCTGAGTCTCATGGTTCATTCTCCTATTTAAAATAAAAATTAGGTTAAAGTTCTCGCGATAACCATCCGGTGCACCTCTGAGGGCCCTTCACCGATTCGACGGGTCCGCAATTCGCGATACCAGCGTTCAAGCGGCAGCTCTTTGGCTAATCCCATCCCCCCATGTATCTGCATGGCTCGATCAACAACGTTCAGAGCTATTTCACTGGCCATAAGTTTGGCCATGGACGATTCGATCTGAAACGGTTTATTTTCAGCTCTTAATCGAGCCGCATTATAAACGACCAATCTGGCAGCATGGACTTCCAGAGCAGAATCAGCCAGCATCCATTGGATAGCTTGCCTTTGTGAAAGCGGCTTGCCAAACGTTTCCCGGATCTTGGCGTATTCAGAGGCCATCTCCAGTGATCTTTGCGCAATGCCCACACATTGTGCCGCATATGGAATACGATTCTGAGTAAGCAGAGATTTCAAAAGCTCGAAACCATTACCACGCCCGCCCAGCACCTGCTCTTCTGGTACCAAGCAATCTTCAAAAATAAGCTCATATGGAGCCTCAGGCCGAATAACGGGAATGGCATTGCCGATGTGGTAACCCGGGGTTCCCTTCTCTACAATAAAACAGGTGATTTCACCTCGCGTCCCAATAGGGCTGTCGTCGGTTCGAACGAAAACCGTTACGAAATCGGCTTTTTTAGCATAAGAAATCCAAATCTTGGTGCCATTGATTACCCATCCCTTTGATGTCTTGACCGCACGGGTTCTAATGGCTCTGGCCGGATCTGATCCACCGGAAGGTTCCGTAATGGCAAAACAGCCGCGAATCTCACCCCAAACCCAAGGCAGGAGATATTTCTCTTTTTGCTTTTCAGTGCCTCCATACAGGAGAGGATTAATCTCACGGCCAAAGGCGCCGCCGCCGGCATTATACAATCCCTGCCGGTGCTGACTAAGCTGCTCCATAAAAACGGTGTTTGAAAAAAAATCCAGACCCGCACCCCCATATGCCTCAGGCACCGACGGCTGATACATCCCCATGGCCCGGGTCTTTTCCTGCAGGCGAGCCACATCTTCCTCAGGAAATTCTACAGCGTCCGGATCCAGGTTGTGTTCGACCGGGATAATCTCGTTTTTTACAAACTTCTGCACCGTCTCTGTGAGCAACTTAAGCTCGTCGGAAAACCCATAATCGTGCTCATGCATGATCAAAACCTCCTGTTTATGAACAATCGCGTCTATCTTTTCCAAGATACGAGTTGGGCGGCAGGATCGAATGAGGCCCTCTGATGAATCAAGAAGGTGACCTGCCAATCAAGGAACAGATAAAATCATCTGCCTTTATAATTAGGCTTTCTCTTTTCGGCAAACGCCCTCGGTCCTTCTTGAGCGTCTTCGGTGGTGCGGAGAAATGCCTGAAACGACTGTTCCAGCCGGAGACCTTGTTCTAGAGGCAGACTCTGGGATCTGATGGCCAATTCTTTGATAGCACGGAGGGCCAAGGGTCCGCATTCACACAATCTCCTGGCATAATCCTGTGCCGCTGGCAGAAGATCTTTCATCGGAACGACCTTGTTGATCAGACCGTAAGTCAGGGCCTCTTGAGAAGTCAGACGTCGGCCGAGCAACAACATTTCCATGGCAATGGGGAAAGGAAGGTTTCGTAAGGCCCTCTGGGTTCCCCCATTTCCTGGCAGGATACCTCTCTTCACCTCGGATATTTCAAATACGGCGTGTTCGGCCGCAATCCGGATATCGGTTGCAAACAGAAGCGTCATGCCACCAGCCAGACAGTACCCGTTCACTGCGGCTATCACGGGCTTCCACACCTCCAGGCCCCGATTGAGCAGCATATCCTTCTGGGTCAGCCAAAAATCAGCCTTTTCCTGCTCTCGAGGTATGGCCGTTTTGAGATCCGCGCCCGCGGTGAATGCCTTCTCGCCCGCTCCGGTAATAATGGCAACCCAAACATCGGGGTCATCGCGAACGTTTATCCAAGCCTTTGAAAGCAGTTCATAGACCTCCGGGTCCATAGCGTTCATGGCTTCAGGCCGGTTGATGGTGATATACGCCACTTTATCTTTCACTTCATAGATAAGTTTCATGATCGTCTAACCTCGCTTATAAATATTGACAATGCCGCGATTCAAATACAGTTATTAAAAACGGTTTAAAAAGGGATAAGGCCATGGAGATTCTAATGCTCTGGTCGGTGAGGGTCAGAGACATAATAAAGTGATAACGAGGAAAGTAATGGTAGAAAAAAACCTAGCCTGTAAAAACCTTGATATTTGCTCCAGTATAAGACACGTTTATATCAGGTAACATGATAAAATCAATATAAAAGACAATTTTTATTACGTTCGGTTCGCAAACCAATTGTCATTCGTTAACTCAATGCTATTATGGATTACCCTTGGTAAATAAAAGTTATTCAGCTTTTAACCTCCTCTGTTATAATTAGACTCAGATCAATATTTTCCTCGCTTGATAAGGCATTAAACGTCGAGATCCCTTCAGTATACCATAATATGCGTTCATCCGGGTCAAAGCACCGCCATGCCAAGTGAAAAAGCGATGTTCCCTCCGGAATATCAAGAAGCTCAGCCATCTCAGCATCGCAGACCCAGGGGCGGATTGTCTGGTGAATGCTTATCGTCTTACTAATATCCAGGCGGCCTATGACCTGAATGACGGGCTTATACAAGAGTTGTTCGAGGTCTATACGATCAACTAGCCAGGCGGGCAGGAAAGTATCGCTAATGCGTTTGTTCCTCAGATTCTTTGTATCCTGCCTCATCCTTTGCAGTTTGTATATGCGTCCCTGCCGAAAAGCCTCCGGCTGGTTTGAAAACAAGGCCCTGACTCGACGGGGTGCTTCGATCCACCCGTCAGAAAAAGGAAGTTGGTTGATACCACAATATCTGGATCTATTAAGTCCGATCTATTTGATGAACTCTTCCGCTTGCACACCAGCCTAATTTTTCCATACTCCTTTTTGAAAAATAAAGATTTCTTGTCACTCTCTTGCACTAGTAGTAAGATAAAAAAGCGAAATTCAACTATTATAGCTAAGGAGGTTATGCCCAAATGAGTAACAGAAAAAAAGCCATGCTTATCGGTGTTGACGCAGTAATCTACCCGATGGTGCTCAGGTTCATTGAACAAGGACATCTGCCCAACCTGAAACGCCTTATCAATGAGGGCGCTGGCAGCGAGGCTGCTTGTTGCCTACCGCCATACACTCCAACTAACTGGGCTACCCTTTCCACCGGCTCGTGGCCGGATACCCACGGCGCCGGGAATTGGGTTGACTACAAGGTGAGCGACCTTCCGGGAGGCCCTGCCATGTCCACCTTTGATTCCCGCACCATCACTGCTGAGACGATCTGGGAGGCAGCGGAGCGCGCGGGACTGAAGAGCCTCTGTGCAGCCTACCCTTCGGCCTTCCCCAGGCGTACCAAAAATGGCTATGTCATTGCCCCCCTGCACCGCGGGCTGGTGACGATGCTCATGATTCGAGGCAACGAGTACGCCACAGCCCCCTCTATGCGTGGCGGGGTGAAGATTGAGCTTCAACCGGCTCAGGACTGGCGCGGAGCGCCTGAAGGTTCACTGGAGGCGGTCCTGGTGGTGCAGGAGACCCCTGGCACAGAGAGTGTTGTGTCTCGTGTGGGCGCGACAGAAGATGGAGCTGACTTCCAGGGCGAGGCTGTCGCCCCTGATGCAGCGGCGCCTGCGGCCCAGGGCGTCCAGTTTGACCTGCTGCTTATCAACTCCAAAGGACAGGGCTATGACCGAGTTCTTTTGTGTGAGAACAAGGATGCTGAAAACCCCGTGGCTGAACTCAAGCAGGGCGAATGGACTCCTTGGATATTTCGTGAATACAATACCGCTCAACGTGAAGGTCGGATGGCAGGGTTGCTGACAGTGGCCTTTTCCAAAACTAAGGTGGACCTTGAGGGTAAACGGGAAGGCTCCACGCGGTTTAAACTGCTTCACCTTTCCCCTGATGGCAAAGACGTTCGCCTGGTTCGTTCCGAAGTCTATCCCACCACAAATTTCACCGACCCCGCCTCGCTAAGTGAAGAACTCATCCGCGAAGTGGGGCCTTACTTTGAGCACTCGGTAGGCCGTCTCACTGAAGATGTGATTGAAAGAGACAAGGAGATACTGGACACCATACTCGATGATATGCGTTATCAAGCATTATGGCACTCTAAGGCGGCCAAATACGTGATGGAACACTATGGTTGGGACATCTATTACCTCCACTGGCACTGGCCCGATACCGTAGCCCATGAGACAATGCGCGTCATTGAGCCTGAAGGGCCGGGTTACGACCCTGCCAGGGCGCCTGCTTATATGGATGTCATCCGGCGTTCCTACCAGATAATGGATGAGATGGTGGGCGGTTTCATGGAATTGGCCGACAAGGATACCTACATCGTGGTAGTAGCCGATCATGGCTGCACCCCCGATTACCGGGTGGCCGATGTATTTCGCCTGCTGGCCCAGAAGGGTCTCAGTGTCTTTAGCGGTGACTCTTTTGCTGTCAGCGCTCTTGACCTCTCAAGGTCGCGAGCATACCGCAACGGCGCCTGCCAGATAACGGTCAACCTTAAGGGGCGGAATCCTCATGGTATTGTTGAGCCTGAGGATTATGAGAAGGTTCAGGAGGAGATTATTGACGCCCTCCAGACGTGGCGTGACCCTGATAATGGCAAGCTGATCATCTGCTTTGCCTTTAAAAAAAGAGATGCTCAACTTTTCGGTTATTGGGGTGAAAGAACAGGCGATGTGATATACCTCTTCAACCATGGCTATTGGTGGGGGGATCCAACTATTGCACCTATTTTCGCTGCAAATCCCGGTGCTACCGTGGTTGACGCCCCGCCTCTTTCAGCCCATCATGGGCCCAACCTTCCTACCGACAGGACCAGCATGACCTCAAATCTGGCCACCTTCATTATCAGGGGGCCTGGTATCAAGGCTGGCTATTCACGCGACCCGGAGCGACGAGGCTTTGTGCGACTGATGGATGTGGTACCGACCCTGAGTCACCTCCTGGGTTTCCAGCCGCCTCAGGAGTGTGAGGGAACGGTGCTTTGGGATCACTTTGAGGACTAGAGGCATTGGGCTGGTAGAAGTATCGTCAAAATGGAGCATGAAGATATTATATCAAGCTGCGATCAAACATTTGCTAATGAATCGTCATTGTGAGCGCCCGGCCTTCCGGCAGAAGCCGCAGGGTTATTTGGCAAAGAAACTGTTTTCAAGCTTTGGAAGAGGGCGGGGATAAACCCCGCCCCTACCTCTAAAACTTTAAATCGGTATTGTTAGGGGCTCCAAAGAGCCCCTAACCCCTTAAAATTTTTGGTGCCGGAGGTCGGAATCGAACCGACATGGAGGCAAGCTCCGGGGGATTTTGAGTCCCCTGCGTCTACCAGTTTCACCACTCCGGCACATCAAATCTATAATATTTTTCTCATAACATTGTCAACTGATTTGTCCCCGTTTCCCAGGGTGACTCTAATACATGGACTGCATGACCAGGTTGTACTTCAACCTTTTTCATGTATAAAAATGGTAAGTTCCAGAATCAGGCAACAAAGGCTCTTATCAGGGACTTGTCATGGGAATCTGGAATAGTTGATAAAAAGGGCCATTGATACAGCCCCTTGATGTCATTATATTTCTTGTTATCTGATACCCTATCTTTCTATTTATTAATAACACCTTAGCTGCGGCTGAATTATACCTTCTTGTACCCTGGTCTATATTGTTCATTAATATTATAGTAGCAAAATGGCAGTATTGTCTATTGCATAATTTCGGTTGTCCAGTTTCCAGGGATAGGCTTAGATTGGAGCTTACTTTTACTGAAGATGGAGTATTAAAACTAGATTGCCTCCATGGTGGATGGCGGTTTTGAAGTAATATTGTACGTCACACAGACCACACCAGGGACTTCGTCTGGAATGCGCTCGCCCAGACGCAACAATGTCTCAAACGGTATTTCCATGGGCGCTGCCGTACGGGCGTCCACGCTCTTCCAGCTTCTGACTTGTATCACCTTCCCAAATTCTCTTTTACCGTTGCGCATGCCAGTTACACGATCATCGTGCAAGATCGCCATATTCTGGAAAGCATTAAATGAGTCAAGCTCCTCCTCCATAATAACAGTCGCCTGGCGCACGAGTTCAATCTTTTCAGGCGTCACGGCCCCAATGATTCTAGCCGCCAGCGCCGGTCCAGGGAAAGGGGGTCTATTATAAATTTTCTCAGGAAGACCGAGGGTTTCAGCGACTATTCTCACCCCGTCTTTGCGAAGTTGTAACAGGGGTTCGATGATTTTGTAGCCAAACTCTTGTTGAGGATCAATACCCAACTGCGCAAAGACATTATGCTGCCTTTTGATGCCTGCGACTGTTTCGTCTATATCCGTAAGAATCGTCCCTTGAAAAAGGTATTTCGCACCACTCTCTTTTACCAACCGGCCAAAAATCTTCCGGTAAAAAGTCTGAGTAATGGCTTCCCTTTTCTCTTCTGGATCGGTGATTCCAGCCAAGGCGGCGAAAAACTCCTCCTTCGCCTCAATGAGCTCGACAGGTACTCCGAGGTTCGCAAAGATAGAAACAATTTTTTGAGGTTCGTCTTTCCGCATCAAGCCATTATCAATAAAATACGTTATAAGTTTTGCCCCCAAGGCCCTGTGCGCCAGTATGGTCGCCGCCGAAGAGTCAACTCCCCCAGACAGGGCGTTGATGGCAGTATCACCTGCAACTGTGTCTGATATTTCTTTTACCTTGTCTTTGATAAATCGCTCCGCATCCAACTCCTGGGGTTTTATTTCTTTGATTGCCATGGTCTTCCTCCTTCATGACGTCTCTTTTTCAATCTGCCGAAGATATAATTTATTGAATAGGAATCATGTATTCATTGATTTCCACAATACATTGATATAAATAGCTTTTTCGGAGCTAAATTAATAAGGCCCTTTATTAAAAGGCCTTTTTAAGTTTGTAATCGGAGCTAAATCAATAAGGCCCTTTATTAAAAAGGCTTTTTTAAATTTGTAATGAGTATCTATCTGTTATTCTTTTGTTTTAGGTGGTGGGCGGTGGGAGATTTGAACTCCCGACTTCCACCGTGTGAGGATGGCACTCTAGCCGCTGAGTTAACCGCCCACAGCAGAAAGGATCATAGCCAAGTATAAAATTTAAATCAAGGAAAAAGCTGCCTCTTTAAAATACTAAAGCAAGGGGGTAAAGCCTATCTGTCTATTGTGACGGCTTGTTAGGAGGCGGCTTTGGCCTTTACCTCCACTACTTCAAATCCAGCCTGAGTCAGCAGGGCCGCACAAACTCCCTGCCTTCTCGAGGCCTCCTTATTATCCATGATTAGCTCGAACCCGCATGAAGGCGAACGATCCTTAAGATAGCACCTCTTCACTTGCAGCCTTAAGGCCACATCAAGGCTTATCTTCGCTCCACGAAGATAAGCTCCGGTTACATCGTCTCCTTCCACTGTGACAACTCGCGCCAGGCCGGTTAACACATCAGCCCCATCGCCGCCTTCAACTCGAGCGGGGACGCGAGGGGTCGGCAGTCCACCCAACTGTTCCGGACAGACTGCCACCCAAGACTCATGGGCCAGCTTCTTCACCAGGTCATGGCTCAACGAGTGCCGCCCATCGTACCGACATTTAAATCCGACTAAACATGCACTGACCAGGATCATAATGGCATGGTTTTAATGAGTTGTTTCGAAAGTGGCGGCTATTCGAGCTTAGGATTGGTCAAGTTCGCCAAGTCGAGCGATCTGTCCCTCGGACGAACCTTTACCCGGCGGTCTTCTATTTCAAGCCGCCCTTCGGCAAAAAGCTGAATGGCTCGAGGGTAGATTTTGTGCTCCTGTTTGAGTATCCGTGCTGCCAGGCTATCGGCGTCATCATCATCCAATACAGAAACCACTGATTGAATGATAATCGGTCCGGTGTCGGTTCCTTCATCCACGAAATGCACTGTACATCCAGAGAATTTGACACCATAATCAATGGCCTTCTGCCAGACATGAACGCCAGGGAAGGCAGGCAGGAGTGCCGGATGGATATTCATAACACGATTCGAGAAAGCCCGCAGAAAGGTTGGGGTCACAACACGCATGAATCCGGCCAGGACAACCAATTCGACATTATTTTGCTTAAGCACCTCAACCAGACGCTCATCAAAGGCTTCCCGAGAAGGGAAATCCTTATGATTGACTAGCGCAGTGTTAAGGCCGTGGTTTTGGGCGCGTATTAAACCATAGGCATCAGGTTCGTTAGAGATGACTACTTCTATTTTGGCCGAGAGATGTCCTGCTTCAATATTATCAATAATGGACTGAAGATTGCTGCCGCTGCCAGAGATGAGCACACCTAATTTGACCTTGTTCATCGCTTCAATTCCTCGCTGGAAAGAAAAGTGTTTAGACGAGGACTACCGGTGGCTTGCCTGCCGACCGTTCTTTGATTTCACCGATCAGATAAACTGGTTCGTCCATGCCGTTAAGCCGTTCCAAAACCTCGGCAGACTGAACCGATGGAACAATGATGACTAAGCCCACCCCCATGTTAAAAGTACGGAACATCTCACCCTCGGCCACGCCTCCTTCTTTTTGTATAAAATCAAAAATAGGAGGGCGCTTCCAGGAATCTTTTTTCAAGACGGCTTGACAAGTCTGCGGCAGGACGCGGGAGATATTTTCCAGAATTCCGCCGCCGGTGATATGAGCAATACCTGTAATTTTAAAATCTCGTAGGAGCATATGGACGGTATTGACGTAGATCCGGGTTGGACGAAGCAGCTCTTCACTCACAGTGGTATCTAATAGCCTATCAGTCACTTTCATTTTTAGATCATCAAAAATGATGCGCCTGACAAGTGTATATCCATTGCTATGCAAACCATTCGATCCAAGGCCGATAATTTTATCTCCAACACGTACTTCTGAATTATCAATAATCTTATCGCGTTCGACAACTCCCACAACAAAGCCCGCCAGATCGTATTCACCGGAGAGATAAAAATCTGGCAGCTCCGCCGTCTCTCCTCCAATCAGGGCGCAAGGAACCTCCTGACAGGCCTTGACAATGCCCTTCATGATTTCAACGGCCTGATCTGGAATTAACTTAGATACTGCCAAATAATCTAAAAAAAACAAAGGCCGAGCACCTTGGGCCAGGATGTCGTTCACGCACATGGCTACGAGGTCAATTCCCACGGTATCGTGAATATCGGCCATGAAGGCAACCTTGAGCTTAGTTCCAACACCGTCTGTGGAGGAAACCAGGACAGGATGCTCATAAAAGGCTGGATCAAAGTTATACAGCCCGGAAAACCCGCCAATGTCAGTCACGACCCTGGAATTAAATGTTTTTTTGACCAAAGGTGTAATTCGACGCACAAACTCGGCACCGGCATCAATGTCCACCCCTGCTTCCTTATAGGTTCTACCTTTTTTTCCGGCCTTCTTTTCGACGCCAGGTACAGATCGGGGCCGACGCTTCCCGGTTTTATCTTTAGTGTTCATCAGTAAGCCACCTCTTTGATGAGATATTGCTGGTAGATGTATTTTACCTACAATTCCCTTTTCTTATTAAGAAAAATTCCTTTAGATAAAATAACCGCCAAGCCAGCCGAAAATGTATTATATAATAAATAATCTTGGACGACTGAAGATGTCAATTGATTTTTTCATGCTAGATTTGAAACTCAAACTACCGATGGAATGGTCGCGAATATGCTCCCTTTGCCCGGACATCCTAGCCTGACTAAGGATCTACGCTCCCTCAAAGGAGTTGGCCCTCAACTGGAGCGCATCCTTCAGGAAAAAGGGTTTCAAACCGTTGGCGATCTTCTGTCCCTGATGCCGAACCGTTACCAGGACCGCCGCGCCTTGACTCCCCTGGACCGATTGAGGGCCGATTCTGAAGCCCTGATCAACGGACAAATCGAGGACCTCAGACCAAAACGGTCAGGGAGAACCGGCCGCAGGTTTTTTGAAATCATTATTTCCGATGATACCGGTCAAGTGACCGCCTTCTGGTTTCGTCTACCGGCTTACCTGAGGCGAACCATGAAAAAAGGTGACCGGGTACTCCTATTTGGACAGGTTAAAGACTATCAAAATCGGCTCTATATACTTCACCCAGAGATCATCCCTTGGCAAGGCAAAGAACCACCGATCCCGGAAATCCGGCCGGTTTATCCGGAATTAGAAGACATTAAACCAGGAGTGTTGAGACGGATTATGGCTCAGGCCTCCCGTGAACTTTCAGGGGTGCCAGCCATCTTTCCTCAAGCCTGGCTTAAAAAGCAAAACCTATCTGACCCGATCACCTCCCTGATGACCATACACCGGCCGCCAGCCAGAAAAACGGGTCCCCTGCCTCGGTCGGATCAATCCAGAGCCTGGCGATCCCTGTCCCTGTTTGAACTCATCTTCATTCAACTCGCTCTGGCCCGAACGCGAGCCCGGCTGAATCGAGAACAAGGCTTGACCTTCCCAATCCAATCTCGACTGGGTAATCAGTTCCTCTCCAGCCAGCCTTTTAAATTGACCCCCTCCCAGGCTCAAGTGCTGAAAGAGATCCAACAGGATATGGCCGCACCGCGTCCGATGAACCGCCTTCTTCAAGGTGAAGTGGGGAGCGGTAAAACCGTTCTGGCTATGACAGCCGCCTTGGCTGCCATTGATGGCGGCTTTCAGGCCGCCTTCATGGTTCCAACTGAAATTCTAGCCCAACAGCATTACCAAACCCTGACTCCTTATGCAACAAGACTGGGATTAACCATAGACCTTCTTGTCGGCAGCCGCACAGAAGCGGAAAAAAATTTATGTCAAGAGCATCTCGCCTCTGGCAAGATACAGCTCGTGTTTGGAACTCACGCCTTGTTTTCGAAAGCCGTGCAATTCAAATCCCTGGGGCTGGTTGTAATAGACGAGCAGCATCGTTTCGGGGTGGCTCAACGATTAGCCCTCAAGTCCAAGGCGGCACGGCCAGACCTGTTGGTCATGACCGCCACACCCATACCTCGATCTTTGGCACTGACACTCTATGGCGACCTGGATTTATCCATGATACAGGGTCTGCCTCCCGGGCGTCAGCCAGTCAAAACAAAGATTTTCAGCTCGCAGAATCGCGTGGAGGCTTACCAGAATCTAGCTCAAGAGGTCTTAAATGACGGACAGGCCTTTGTCGTCGCGCCGCGGATTGAAGCGAAGGAGACGGAGACTAACGTATCTGAAGACCTTTCAGCGGCTAAAGATCTGTTTCGATTTATATCTCAGGAGGTCCTGCCTCAGGTCGAAGTTGGCCTGGTACATGGTCGGATGAAGATCCAAGAACAGCAGGCTGCCCTTGAAGCCTTCCGTAAAGGCCGAATCAGGGTCCTGGTAGCGACCACGGTCATTGAAGTTGGACTGGACGTAGCCGACGCGACCATGATTCTGATCGAAGGTGCGGATCGCTTTGGACTGGCGCAGCTTCACCAACTGCGCGGACGTGTCGGCCGAGGCCCCAGGCCGGCTCGATGCATACTGATAAGCGGGTCGGAGGATAGCCCCTCGGAAAGTCGCCTGCAAATTATGGCCCGAACCAGCAATGGTTTTATCCTGGCCGAGGAAGACCTCAAGTTTAGGGGTCCGGGAGATGCAGCCGGTTTAAAGCAGTCTGGAATGCCATCTCTAACCTGGGCGCGCCTGCCTCACGATTTGCCGCTCCTGCTTCAGGCTCGCAAGCTGGCCCAGGAGATTATTGCTTCAGATCCGGAACTTGATGATCCGAACTTCAGGCTGGTTCGGGATGTCGTCAATCAGATAGATCGTAAGATGCAAGGTGAGCTGGTTGAGGCGGGATAATCAAAGCTAGCTCAAAGCGCGCCTTGTTCCCAGCCTCCACAGCCACCCAACCCGCGAGGCATACCGGCCATATTCAGGGAAGACGGCCATAATCTTCTTTTCCTCAAGACTGGCGCGGTAGATTTGAAAAATACAGAAGACTCCGAAAATACATACGTTTAGAATATGATAATAATTCAGGAGTATACCTAACGATGAAAAAATAGAGCCCAGATACATCGGGTGGCGCGACCACCTGTAAATGCCGGAAAAAACCGGCTCCCTTACTTCAGCCATGATCGAAAAGGAGCGTCTGAGATAAAATATACCGGTAATGATGAAAAGGGTGCCTAGAGTCATGAGGCCGATGGAGAAAGGTTCGAGTTGGGTAAGCGCCACACCTTTGGGCTTAATCGGATAATTCTCCAAGGCGAAAGGCATGGCCGCACAGATAAAAGGAAAGACTATCTCTCTGAATCCACGGGCATGTTGGAGCGCCTTATGGCGGCTAAGGTAAGCAACCACAAAAAGCACAAACTGAAAGGTTATAAGCCACCAGAGGAAAGTGGGTCGGTAGTGAAAATAGTATCGCTGCCCGATCCAGAGAGTGAAGAACACCCCCCCGGTCCATGAGGCCAGGCGGTCGTTTATAATGATTTTCATCAAGGAATTAATCATAAGTGAGAAATTAGCGAAAAGAAATTTTCTCTAATCGAGACAATACAAAAATGAGATTTGGGTGTCAATTAGGTATTAATCTGAGAAAAAAACTCCTAACAAATTGACAAGTGTATTTCAATCATATATTCATAACACCTTATTAGAAGCACACCCAACAAAACAAGAAGAGAATGGAGATATGGTTAAATTCGAGTTTCCAAGGATAAAAAGGCTACCGCCTTATATTTTTACCGCAGTTGATGAGTTGAAGATGTCTGCCCGGCGTGCCGGAGAGGACATCATTGATCTGGGCATGGGTAATCCTGACCTGCCCACCCCCGACCATATCGTAAAAAAAATGGTCGAAGCAACTTGCAAGGGCCACAACCATCGCTACTCTGCGTCGCGCGGCATCACCAAATTGAGGCATGCCATTGCAGCCTGGTATCGGCGGCGCTACGACGTGGATATTGATCCGGAAACTGAGACTGTGGCTACTATTGGGGCCAAGGAAGGCTTGAGTCATCTGATGCTGGCCATGATCAGTCCAGGGGAGGTCGTTCTATCCCCTAATCCGACATATCCTATCCATGCCTACTCAGTCATTATTGCCGGTGGCGACTTGAGGTCTATTCCCATGGCGCTGGATCGGGACTTCATGGAGGATTTGACCGTGGCCGTCAAGCAGACTTGGCCGGCGCCCAAGGCGTTGATTATCTCCTTTCCCCATAATCCGACCACAGCGGTAGTTGATCTGAAATTTTTCGAAAAAATCGTGGATTTCTGCATGGACCACAATATCTTGCTCATTCACGACCTGGCTTATGCAGACCTGACTTATGATGGCTATGAGGCCCCAAGCCTCTTACAGGTCAAAGGGGCCAAGGATATTGGTGTTGAAATCTTTTCCATGTCAAAAAGTTACAGCATGGCGGGATGGCGAATCGGCTTTGTTTCAGGTAATCGAGAGATGGTCCACGCCTTGACCCGTCTTAAAAGTTATATGGATTATGGGGTTTTTCAACCTATCCAGATCGCGGCCATTATTGCCCTTAATGAAGACCAATCCTGTGTCGAAGAGATTAAAAAAACTTATAAAGAGCGCCGGGACACATTGATCACCGGCCTCAAACGTATTGGCTGGAACATCCCGGCGCCTAAAGGAACAATGTTTGCCTGGGCCGAGATGCCGGAGCAGTTCAGTCATATGACCTCTGTTGATTTCTCGAAGATGCTAATCCAAGAGGCGAAGGTAGCGGTTAGCCCGGGCCTGGGTTTTGGAGAATACGGTGAAGGTTATGTCCGTTTTGCTCTTGTAGAAAATAGTCATCGTATAAATCAGGCTATCCGTGGTCTAAGAAAGGTGCTTGAAAAATGAAGCCAATCAATATCGGTCTCATCGGGTGGGGCACGGTCGGCTCAGGCACATCCAAAATCTTGATAGAAAACCATGATTTGATCCAAAAGAAGCTGGATAGGCCCTTGCTCCTTAAAAGAATCGCTGATCTGGACATCAAAACTCCTCGCCCGGTCCAGGTGGACCCCTCCATTTTGACCACTAATGCAGAGGATATTATCAAAGACCCAGAGATCGAGATTGTCATCGAACTAATTGGTGGGCTTGAGCCGGCTAGAACCCTGACGCTCGCAGCTATGGCGGCAGGCAAACACGTCGTCACAGCCAATAAGGCCCTTCTAGCCACTCACGGCCAGGAAATATTTGAAGCAGCGGAAAAAAACAAGGTGGAGATCCTGTTTGAGGCCAGTGTGGGCGGGGGTATTCCCATAATCCGGACCCTAAAAGAAGACCTTGCGGCCAACTATATCAACTACTTCTTTGGCATTCTTAATGGAACGGCCAATTATATCTTGACAAAGATGAGCTCAGAAGGGATGGACTTTAACCAGGCCCTTAACGAAGCCCAGGCAAAAGGCTTTGCTGAAGCAGACCCCACTTTTGATGTTGAAGGTGTGGATACGGCCCACAAGCTGGCCATCCTCGTTTCACTGGCTTACGGACACAAGATCGAGTTGGACAAGATCTTTGTCCAAGGCATCAGCCAACTGGCGCCTGTGGATATCCAGTTCGCAGCTGAATTCGGATATGTTGTCAAACTGTTGGCCATATCATCCCTGAATGCGTCGGAAGTCGAGGCCCGTGTCCATCCGGCTTTACTTCCTATCAGTCATGTCCTGGCCGGAGTTAATGGACCATTTAACGCCATTCTTTTCAATGGCCATGCCGTGGGAGACATCCTCCTTTATGGACAGGGCTCGGGCATGATGCCTACCGCCAGCGCAGTGGTTAGCGATGTTATCGAGCTGTCCAGATCTATTTCAAGAGGCGCTTTAAATCGAGTTCCTCCCCTGGCCTGGAGAGAGGTAGGTCAGGAAAATTTAATTCTTAAGCCCATAGACGAAATAACGACTACCTACTATTTCCGCTTCTCAGTAATTGATCGCCCGCTCGTCCTATCCAGGATCTCAGGGATTTTAGGAGCCCATAATATCAGTATCAGCTCGGTCATTCAAAAAGGTCGAGAACTAAAGGGCGCTGTTCCCATTGTCATGCTGACGCATGAGGCCCAGGAGGCGAACGTTAAAAAAGCCCTGGCCGAAATTGACCAGCTCGACATAATCCGGGATAAGACCGTACTGATCAGAGTGGAGGATCGTTCTTAATGAAGTATGCCATCCTGGTTGGTGACGGCATGGGGGATTATGCGATTCCGGAACTCGGTAATCAAACTCCGCTGGAATCGGCTGACACGCCTCATATGGACGCCCTGGCCCAGGGCGGTCTCCTCGGCCTGGTCCGAACCATTCCCAAAAACATGGAGGCCGGTTCAGATGTAGCCAATCTGTCTATCATGGGTTATGATCCCGCAGTTTATCACACCGGACGAGCGCCGTTGGAAGCGGCCAGTATGGGCGTCAGCCTGGCCGACAACGAGGTCGCCTTTCGCCTCAACCTGATCAATCTTACATTCAAACGCGGCGGTCACCTGATTATGCGCGATCACAGCGCTGGCAATATCAGCACGGCTGAAGCCCACGCCATAATTGAAGACCTGGCTGGCAAGCTGCCCTTAGAGAAAGGTCAAAAAATCTACCCTGGAGTTAGCTACCGCCATCTACTGGTCTGGCCAGGCCTGAAAAGCAGCCTCCCGACTATTGCGCCTCATGATTACCTGGATCAGGATGTAACGGCTTATTTGAATCAATCCGGTGAAATGAAGCCTCTTTTAGACCTTATTCAAGCTTCCTGGCCCTTACTTGAGAAAAACCCGGTCAATCTGAAACGGAAGGCCAAAGGGTTACTTGTGGCTAACTCTATCTGGCCCTGGGGGCAAGGACGCGGCCTGACCATGCCGACTTATCAGGAGCGCTGGGGGATAAATGGAGCTGTGGTCTCGGCCGTGGACCTCATTAAAGGCCTCGGGGTCTATGCCGGTCTTAAACCTATAAACGTGCCCGGCGCGACCGGGTTTATTGACACCGATTATGAAGCCAAGGTCAAGGCTGCCTTGAATTCCTTAAAAAGGACAGACCTGGTTTTCCTTCATATTGAGGCGCCGGACGAAGCCAGCCATCAGGGAAATCTCCAAGAAAAAATCAAGGCCATAGAGTTCTTTGATAGTCGAGTCGTCGGGCCCATGAGGGCTGGGCTGATAGAGATGGGTGATTTCCGAATGCTGATCCTCTGTGATCACTTTACTCCCATATCAGTTAAAACCCACACTCCAGAACCAGTACCCTTTATTATCTTTCCCGGCCCCCTCCCTTCAAACCGCGCCTATTCTGAAAAACAGGCCAGCGAGGCTGGAATCTATTTTGAACAGGGTCATACTTTAATTGACCTCTTTTTGGATAAACAGAAATGAATGCTTCAGATAATGTTTCCAGGACTCGCTACCGGGTTATCTATGGCGATCTGGACCCAATGGGCGTGGTATATTATGGCAACTACCTCCGACTTTTTGAACGGGGCCGGGCCGAGTTTGTCCGTGAGCGCGGTTTAACTTACAAGGAGATTGAAGAGAAGGGCTTTGCCTTACCTGTCACTGAAGCCTTTTGTCATTACTTTCAATCCGCTCGTTATGACGACTTGCTCCTGATCGAAACCAGTGTGGGCCGGATCAGACGCGCCAGTCTCCGCTTTGATTACAAAATATATCAAAAAGAGGGCGATACACAGCCTCTGGTTACCGGCCACACCCTCCATGCCTGTATCAACCCTGAGGGCCATATAGTTCGGATACCCGAATTTGTATTGTCCGTGCTGGCAGAACCCTCAAACTAGGGGCCAGGTTTATTTTACTCTGACAAAATCCTTGACAATTTCGCGTCAAAACTATAAGGTTCTTCTACAATTTGCTGCGGGGTGGAGCAGTCAGGTAGCTCGTCGGGCTCATAACCCGAAGGTCTCAGGTTCAAATCCTGACCCCGCTACCAA
>JAFDHD010000037.1 GCA_019308995.1 Deltaproteobacteria bacterium
TTCTTTTTAAAAATCTAAGTGTTTAATAATAAGCAAATCACCTTTATGAACGTAACTTGTTTAAATGATGCAAAAAATCTATCGACCAGATCAAATTATCATCAACTAATATGGTGAAGACCCATAAATGTTAATATATTCCACAACTATTTGGGAGTAACGTTATGTTAGCAGGCGCATTATCCGGGTATAGGGTATTGGATGTTTCCCACTATATAGCCGGTCCTTATTGTACAAGGCTCCTGGCTGGATACGGGGCTGAGGTGATTAAGGTCGAAAGGCCTGGAACCGGAGATGGGGCAAGGAGACTCGGTCCGTTCGTCGGCGACGATCCGCATATTGAGAAAAGTGAGTTATTTCTCTATCTCAACACGGGTAAGAAGAGTATCACCCTGAACCTTAAGAGCCCGGCCGGGCAGGAGATTTTCAAAACTTTGGTTAAGGATGCGGATATCCTTGTAGAGAATTTTGAGCCAAGAGTTATGCCGTCACTGGGGCTGGGGTACGACACCCTGTCCGAAATTAATCCCAAGCTGGTAATGACTTCCATCTCCAATTTTGGGCAGACCGGGCCCTATCGGGACTATAAAGCGGCAGAGATTGTTGAGTATGCCCTGAGCGGCCTGATGAAGATGACCGGCGAATCGGACAGGGAGCCGCTGAAGCTTGGTCTCGATGTTGCCCAGTACACCGGGGGCCAGGTCGCTGTGACTCCCATGCTTGCTGCGGTCTATGCTGCGCAATCAACGAACAAAGGGCAACATGTGGATGTATCCATCATGGAATATTGCACCGGCGTTGCAGAATGGCAGGTCGGGATCTATGACGCCATCAAACACATTACCCCGCGCCTGGGGAATTTCAATCAGAAAGGGCACCCCTGGGGAGTCTTCCCCTGTAAGGATGGTTGGGTGGTCATCGCCACCTATGGGCCCAGTTTTAAGCATCTAGCCGACCTTGTGGGTGTTGATGAACTCAAGGACCCGAAGTTTCTGGACCATGGGGTGCGGGTTCAAAATAAAGACGAAGTCGATACCTATCTGCTTCCCTGGTTACTGGACCATGATAAGGAATACTGGATAGAACATCCTTTTCAGGTCCTGAACACTGCGAGAGGGGCTGCCGCGGGGTGGGTTCGGAATACCGAAGACCTGGTGAATTGCCCTCAGCTTGCCTCTCAGGGTTTCTACAGGACAATAGGGCATCCATCCCACGGGAAGGCGATTTACCCCAGCGGACCGGTCCTGATGAGCAAGACGCCCTGGAAGGTGGGAAGGGCCCCTCTTCTGGGAGAAGACAACGAGGAGATATACGGTTCACGGCTCGGCTATACCAGGAAGCAACTGGCTTCGCTGGCCCGGGAAGGCGTTATTTAGGAGGATGGATGGATGATTAAGCATCTGGATCACATAGGCGTTGCTGTGGAGAGCCTTGATAAAGTCAAGGAGATCGCTACCTCGGCCTTTAGAGTTGACTTTCCCCGGCCTGAGGGGGAGGGAGATTTTAAAGCAAGCTGGGTTCGGTTAGGCAATGTTCTGGTCGAGTTCATGGAACCTATCGCCAGCGATGGGGTGATAGGAAAGTTTTTAAAAAACCGAGGTGAGGGAGTGCACCACCACTGCTTTGAGGTGGATGACATAGAGGCGGAAGTCGAGTCCTATTTGGCTCAAGGATTGGAACTTGTCAGACCGGGAATCGTGGGCCGACAGGGCTGGCGGGTCGCGTTTTTTCACCCAAAGAGCACATTCGGCATGCTCATTGAACTCGTACAAACGAGAATCTGAGCATAGAAAAGAGGGAAGTATGGCTAAATTACCGCTTGAAGGCATTCGGATTGCAGACTGCACACAAGCCTGGGCCGGTCCTCATTGCACCCAGCAGTTAGCTGACCTTGGTGCTGAGGTTATAAAGGTCGAACCACCCTATGGGGCAACACGCGGGGATAGGAAAGCCACATCAGGCGTTTATCAAAATGGAGAACCCGGTGAAAAACCCTGGAATCGCCAGTGCGTTTTCAACGTGCTCAACCGCAATAAACTCTCGGTCAGCCTGGACCTCTCCAAGGAAGATGGCAAACGACTTTTAAAGGATCTGGTCAAGATAAGCGACATAGTCATCGACAATTACGCCGCCGGAGTTATGGACAGGCTGGGTATTGGCTACGAGGAATTGAGAAAGGTGAAACCGGACATTATCGTCGCGAGCGCCAACGGGTATGGCCCCAGTGGTCCCTGGGTCCGGTATCATTCCTTTGGCGTGGTTCAGGAACCCATGTGCGGTTTCATGGCTTTGACAGGTTACGTGGGTGATGAAACTCCCTACAGGTCGGGAGTTGACCACATCGATCCTGTAACGGGGACGCACATGGCAGGAGCGTTGATCGCCGCTCTTCTCCACAGGGATAAGACAGGGGAAGGGCAGCATATTAACGTTTCCATGACGGAGTCAGCCGTAAACTTTGTTGGACCGGAGATCCTGGACTACACCATAAACGGCCGACTCCTGGAGCACAAGGGGAATAGGCACAATCAGGAGGCGATGGCCCCCCATGGATGTTATCGATGCAAGGGGGAAGATGAGTGGATCACCATTGCCATTGGCTCGGATGAAGAATGGAAAGCTTTTTGCCGGGTCATAGGAGATCCGCCCTGGACGAAGGAAAAGCGATTTTGTTATCTGTACGACCGCCTGGAGAATCAGGACGATTTGGACAAATATGTGGAGCTTTGGACCATTGAAAGAGATAAGTATGAGGCCATGCATGCCTTGCAGGCTGCCGGGGTCGCAGCCGGAGCCGTTTTGGATATCGCTGAACTATTTAGCGAACCGCACCTGAAAGACAGAGGGTTCTGGCAAACGGTGGATCATCCGGATGCCGGAATCATGAACATCATCGGACAGAGGTATAAGATGTCCGAAACTCCGATTCCCACTCTTGGACCTGCCCCTCTATTCGGCGAACACACGGATTATGTATTCAAAGAGCTTCTGGGGATGAGTGATGAGGAGATTAATAAGGCGATAGAGGACGGTGTTATTTTCTCGGGAGACATCGTCGATCCTTACGCTATGCGCCAGAAGTAGATAGCGAGCATGAAAGAAGGATAGAAAAATTTAGGAGTTACATCGCAGAAATCACCACTTCATTAGCGTTGCAAGACAATTAGCGAGCAGGATTTTCACTTCGGCAATAACAAGAGGATTCACGCCATGACGAATAAAATAGAGCTTTGCATTCACGAGCGAAGTGATTTTGCCAACGGGCATGTTTTCGGTGACGCCGGACCTTATGAACGTATACGCGGTCGCGCCCACTTCATGGTTGATCCCGACGCTCCGACCCAAGCCGGTGTCTTTGACATTGACAAGGCCCCGCGAAATGAAAAAGGCCTGGTCGAGTTCAGCGGTGACTTTTTAATACTCAAACCCGTCGAACCATCTCGCGGTAACAAAAGACTATTCTATGATTTCGGGAACCGCGGCAACATGCGTACGCTTCAATTCTTTAACGACGCACCAGGCAGTAATGATCCGAAAACACTCGAACACGCCGGTAATGGTTTTCTATTCCGGCGCGGCTATACCGTGGTGTGGAGCGCGTGGCAGGGTGACCTGCTGCCCGGGAATGACCGAGTGTTGCTCAACCTGCCGGTTGCCACGGATGGCGGAAAGCCGCTGACCGGCCGTATCCTCCAGGAGTTTACCGTTTATACGCCCGGCATTACTACCCGTCCGCTGTCGGGATGGACTTCGACGCGAAGCCATCCCACTGTCTCCCTGGACACGCGGAAAGCGCGATTGACTAAACGCCGCTATCCATACAACGAACGCATCGAGGTTCCACACACGGAATGGAGCTTTGCCCGCACTGAGGGCGGTGAGGGCGCGGACGGTCAGGGCGCGGAGATCGGTGTCATTCCATCCGAAACTAATATTTATCTGCCAAAGGGATTTGAACCCGGTTGGATCTATGAGCTTGTCTACACCGGGCGTGATCCATTAGTGCTTGGCCTGGGCGATGTAGCCGTCCGGGATCTGGTCAGCTTCCTCCGGTATGAGGAGAAAGATGCGGCCGGGAATCCCAATCCAGCCGGTGAAATCGAGAAGGCCTATGCCTGGGGCCGGTCACAGACAGGGCGTTTGATCCGGGACTTTGTTTATCGTGGTTTCAATGCAGCGCCTGATGGCCGCAGGGTATTCGACGGCGTCCTGCCGCACGTCTCCGGGGGAGGACTAATGTGGATGCACCATCGCTTCGCAAACCTGACGGCATCAGCGGGGCAAGCTTATATGGAGCATTTCATTTATTCGGACCGCTTTCCCTTCTCCTACGCGAGTTGCACCGATCATTTAACGGGTAAAACGGATGCGATCCTTAAGAGACCCGATACTGACCCACTGGTAATACACACGCAAACCTCGACCGAATACTGGGAGCGGCATGGTTCACTTGTTCATACCGACACAAAGGGCAATGATTTGCCCCAGCCCGAGAATGTGCGTATCTATCTCTGGTCAAGCTCGATGCACTTTGCCGATCCGCAACAGCGAGAACCAATATGGCCGCCGGTAGCGGCCAATCGGTTCAACAATATTCAAACCTCATTTTTCTTCCGCGCAATGCTCGACGCCATGGATCGATGGGCAACCGATGGAACACCGCCACCGGATTCGATGATACCGAGTCGTGAGAACGGTACACTCGCCACTTACGAGGAATGGGTTGAAGGTTTTCCTAAGATTCCGGGTCAGGCTTTACCGCCGGGACCATCGACTCTCCCATTGCTCGATTTTGGTCCAGAAGCGGACGACGGTTTTATCACCAAGTTGCCGCCGGACATCAAGGATCTCAAAGGTTACACGATTCTTGTACCGTCGGTCAATGCGGACGGCAATGAAATTGCCGGGGTGCGTTCACCCGTGGTGCAGGCGCCGCTCGGCACTTACACGGGCTGGAACCTGAGAAGGCGCGGGTGGGGCCACGGGGCCACGCTGAATATCCAGGGGAGCTACATTCCATTTATGGATACGCCGGAGGAGCGTGAGATGACTCGTGACCCTCGTCTTTCAGTGCTTGAACGCTACGGTTCACCGGAAGGTTATGTTGAGGCTGTGCGCGCGGCGGCTGAGCGGCTCGTGGACGCGGGAATTATGCTAGAGGAAGATATAGAGCGCGTCGTTGCCATGGCCGCTAACTGGGGCAGGCCTCGGCATGATGTGAAGTTGTGACGGGCTGCGGGATTTTGCGACTTAATACCCGGTTCAGTGAAGCCGATCCCGTATAAAAGCCACAACCAATAATGAATCTAAATTATTAGCAGGAGGGAGAAAATGGGCGAACAAGTGAGACCGGCAAATATTATTCCGGTTATTTTTGTCAGGGGTTCCAATTATGAGATGGGATACCAGTATGGTTATCAGATGGCCGGCGGTATCAAGCGGGTCAGAGATCAGCAAATGGGCAACCTTAAATTAATGGTTAATAACAACTTTGAGATCTGGAAACAATGTCTGAAAGGTTTTCAGTATTATATCAAGGAATATACGCCCGAAATCATTGATGAAATGATCGGGATTGCCGCCGGCGCCACGGATGCGGGATATGACATTTCCTACATGGATATTCTTACCATCAATGTGTCTGTCTGCATGAAATCGGCTTTTAGTCCCGGTGCCACGTTGCCCTCTCCTCTTGATGAGCTGCCGCCCAGGGAGTATCAGGAAAAGTACGGGCTCAAGTCCGAAGAATCTGATGACCACGCTCAGGCCGATCAAGGTCTTCCGGAAGGGCTAACGAGTCCAAAGGATTCTGGAGGAGGGTGCAGCCGGTGGGCGGCCTGGGGGAGTGCGACGAAAGACGGCAGCCTGATTTGCGGGGATTCGGTTGACGGATTTTTCGGAGATCAGGTGAACATCATCGCGTTTCCGGAAGAAGGAAATGCTTTTATATCAGGGGCTCTCATGTGCGGCGAATTGACGCTGCATCCGTTAATGAACAACAAAGGCCTCTGGGTATCTGGAGGTAATATTGACACTCCGCGCGATATTGACCGCAACTATGGGATTCCTCTTACCCTGGCCCTGAGACATCTGGGGCAGTTTTATGACAACGCCGAAGAGGCAAAAGAGAAGCTCCTCTCCTATCAAACGACTGGCGGGAGAGTCCACAATGCCATGGTAGCCGATACAACTGGAAATGCTTACATATTTGAATTGACAGCGGCCTTAAAAACATACAGAAAACCGGGAGACTTCGGTGAAGCCGACTGGATTGCGTCCCCCAACACTTACCTCATCCCCGAAAACCAGAAACTATTCGAACCGGAATTGCAGCCGTTTAAAACGGATCCCAGGGTCGTCCAGCTGTGGGCGTTTTTTGACAAATATAAGGGGCAGATTGACGCGAATTTCGGAAAAATGCTCTACCGGTATCATGATCCGGATGAAGATACATACTATATCGGAAACCGTTTTAACCAGCGTGTGAATATTGGAATCCCGAACAACGGAAGTGGCGGTGTATTCTACCAGGCTACCGGACCTGCCGGGAGAAGTGTCGTTGCTGGAAGAACCCCTCAGGACCACCTCGATGTAACCCATACGTTTTACACGCTGAGACTTAAATCAAGTCCCGGGACTGTCCTCAGGGAAGCACAATTGAATACCGCTGATTGCATGGCAAAGACGGATTACACTTTGAAAAAACTCAATTTGGAAATAGAAAACCTGCCGGCTTATTTGAAGCTAAAGGAAATGTTTTCAAGCGCCACCGAAGAATATATGGATGGAAGGCAATTCCAGATCAAGGCTGGAGTGGCTGAAGGCAACGAGAAACTGTACTTCATGGGAAAAGCATTAACGAGTTATGTACGGGCTGAATCGAAGTATCGGGAAATCTACAATTACATCCATCCCTCTGCCGATAAGCCTGAAGATTTAGGCTTGGATCCGATCGAACCACCTCGACCGGCTATGAAGGTCTATGAGGAGATGAACGTTCGAGAAATCATGACGGAAGGAATTTAAAGCACACCCGGATGGTCCGGGCTAATTTATACTTTTTCTCCCTTGATTTAAAAAGGAGGTCAAGCATGAAAAGAAACCATTTTCAAGTCATTCTGTTAGTCTGGTTGGTCATAGCCATGTCAACCATAGTTTTTCTTGCGCCTGGCCATGCCAAGGAAAAAGCGGTACAAACCGGGGATGTGGTGTTTGTTACTAAAGCCACTCATTTCTCCATGGTTGGTGGTGATCCCGTTACCCTAGCTGGCGCTGGACAGGCAGTAATTCCCAGCGCCGTGTTCGATAGCCTGGCCGAGAGAGATGCGGACGGGAACGTCCTGCCCGGCCTGGCAAAATCCTGGAAGATCGCCCCAGACTGGAGCTACATTGATTTTGTCCTCAGGGAGGGCGTCAAATTTCACAACGGGGCTGAAGTGACGGCTGAGGATGTGAAATACAGTCTGGAAACCTATATGCGCAAGGGTAGTAAGTTTGCTACGAAGGGACTATTAAAGCGATCAATCAAGAAGATTGAGGTGCAGGGCCCTTATAAAATACGCTTTAACCTAAAAAGCCCCTGGCCATGGTGGTATGAAGCTATCCCATGGCCTTTCCCCAAGGAATACCGGGAAAAGGTGGGCGATAAGGGATTTGCCAAAAAGCCGATTGGGGCCGGGTCGTTCAGATGGGTGGATTATAAGCAGGATAGATGGGTCAAGCTGGCGGCCGTCAAAGACCATTACCGAAAAACTCCCGAGTTCAAAACGTTAAAGTTAATGGCCGTTCCCGAAGCCAGTACCCGGTTGGCCATGTTAAAAAGCGGAGAAGCGGATATCGTAGGCCTTATCGGGCCTCATATCCAGCAGGTGCGGGACGACCCGGAAATGAGCGTAAAGCTAATCAAAGACGTTCAGGAACAGTGCCTGATTTATGCTGATCTAGCTTTGCCCGACAAACCCAGCCCATGGCATGATAAGCGCGTTCGCATCGCGGCCAGCATGGCCATCGACCGGAAGGCTATTTGCGAGAAGATCCTCTTCGGACTGGGCACTCCAACCGGGGAGGTCATCTCTCCGGTAACACGAGGGTATGATCCAAGCGTCAAGCCCGATCCATATAATCCGGAAGCGGCCAAGGCATTGCTTGCCGAGGCCGGATACTCCAAGGGCTTCAAAACCGTGATTTCCACGAAACAGACCAGATTGTTATTTATGCAAGCCATCGCTGCAAATCTCGCGGATGTGGGAATTAACGCAGAATTGAAAGTATTGGAAAACGCCGCCTGGAACGAGGGGATGCGGAATAAGAAGTTCCAGGGGCTCACCCACCTGGCTACATTCTTTGGCGGCTCACCGCATGTGGCCAAGGATGGTCTCATTCTGTTCACTAAACTTACACCCTGGTGTTACAACACCACCCCGGAGATTGAAGCTACGATCATGAAATCAATGTTTGCCATATCCGAAGCGGACATGACCAAGGCCGGGAGGCAAATATCCAAGCTCATTCGCGAGAGCCGTATCAGGATGCCTCTGTGGAACAACCATGTTGCTTTTGGACTGGGCCCGAGGATTGAGTATTGGGGAGCAAGAACTGGTTTTCCTACACCCAGTCGCTTTGAAACCATCAGGCTCAAACATTGAGGTAATTTTTCGGCTTGATGGGTTCTCTGGTTATCCAGAGAACTCATCACTCATGAAAAAGAACCTGGACTTTTATGCCCGAGGCCATGGGTCGAATCCCTCTCTCTCTGCCACCTAAGATAATCACGACTCTGGATTATCAGTATCTTCCTGGCATCCTTAAGTTTAATTAGTATAACCCCCACTGAATAAAAGAAAAAAAGACTTGACCTTATATGGAGTTTTTCTATAATTACCCTGTGATTAAGCAAACTCTGCTCTTTGATATCCACGCTCCTTCCTTTAAAAAAGGGCTCTGATGAACTCTTAATTATATCCTTATTGAAAATATCCAATAAATTATAATGGAAGAGGATCAGGGGAGGAAATAAAAGTGGTACACCTTCAGGGTCACCACACACCAGGGTTGTTCCAATTGGTAGCCCTTCAGTGTCTGGTGAGCCCGATGATTTCGAACTCGGTCAAAGATGAGAAGAAGGCAAGGAGGTCAAGATGGACGTTCAATCATTACTTACTGCTGAATCAACTAAGTCACTTCTTCAACAGATGGTTGATGACCAAGAGGCCAGAGATATGGTCATCAGCTTCATTGAACAAAAATCCTATCAGGATGCGATGGAGGGAAATACTGATAATAGACCGAAACGCGTTCAAGAAGATAGACATGACTATGCCATGGCGCTTCTGCATAGTTTTAATCGATCGATCGAGCGCGGGTTGATCTCGAAGCACGTGTTAAACCGGCTCCTAGATATATTTTTAAGTAATGTGATCATGAACAAAGACAATGAGGAGGCTTCTCATTCCCTGGGGTTCAAACCTCCATTACTCCTGGTAATCAGTCCCACCGGAAAATGCAATTTAAAATGCAGCGACTGTTATGCTGCCAGTGATGTTACCCAGCAGGTCAGCCTGGATTTCAAAACCTTCGACCGTATCATTACAGATAAAAAAAAACTATGGGGGTCTCATTTCACGACGATCTCTGGCGGTGAACCAATGTTGTGGCGTGATGAAGGTTACGATCTTCTCGACATGGTCGCCAAGCACGATACTGAGATGTTCATGATGTACACTAACGGCACCTTGATTGACGACGATGCCGCGAAGCGCATGGCTGATTTGGGCAACATCACGCCGGCTGTATCTTTGGAAGGATTTGAAAAGGAAACAGATGCTCGAAGAGGTAAGGGTACCTTCAAGCGTATTATGAAGACCTTTGAAAGATTGAGAAAGCATGGGGTACCCTTTGGTATCTCGGTCACACCAACGAGGCTCAACTGGGATGTGGCCACCAGTGATCGCTTCATTGATTTCTGTTTCCTGGAGCAGGGCGCCTTCTACGGCTGGCTCTTCCAGTATATGCCTATCGGACGCGGCCAGTCCCTTGAGCTGATGGTTACCCCTGAGCAGCGTGTAGAGATGCTTCGGCGGACGCAGCGGTTTGTTCGGGAGCGGAAAATATTCCTGGCAGACTTCTGGAACAGCGGCACCGCCGCTGGCGGTTGCATTAGTGCCGGACGTCAGGGAGGATATTTTTACATTGATTGGCACGGTAACATCACGCCCTGTGTCTTCATCCCTTATGCGGTGGATAATATTTATGACATTTACAACAGAGGCGCAAACCTCAATACGCCCCTGGAATCCCCTTTCTTCAAAGCGATTCGTAAATGGCAGGATGAATACGGATACAAGCAATCCGGGAAAAAGACGGATAACTGGCTTTGCCCATGCCCGATCAGGGACCATTTCAACATTGTCAGGGAAGCGGCCATGAATACCGGGGTCAAGCCTATCAATGAAGAGGCAGCCATTGCCATAAATGACAAGTCATACTGCGACGGCATGGTTTGCTATGGAGAAAAATTAAAACAATTAACCGACCCGATCTGGGAGAAAGAATACCTCGCCACCGTGGAACCGGTAACTGAAGAAAAACAGAGGCCGGAAGTGCCTCATATGGTGGTCTCGGAACCTTTTAAGGCCTAAAAGGTTAACCTACGCCAACCGTTCGTTTGCCTTTCTATTTGTTAGAGTAGTTCTCATAAATATATTCCTTTCTGGATTCCCGCTTGCGCAGGAATCCAGATTCTGAAACCAGGAAGCCAAAATGAACATAATTATGACAATTGCTATAAAAGGATATTGTTAAAAATCTCTTTACCTACGCTCCCAGGCTCCGCCTGGGTTGAGACGGCTGGTAATCTTCTCTACATATTTTCGGCAATGCTGACGGTGAGGTCGCCGAACATGTTGACGAAGCCTCCAAACTCGTTGTCATACCAGCCGTAGATCACGGCCTGAGTGACCGAGATTTTGAGATTGTTGTCACCGATCTGTTCAACGATTTTCGATTGATCGCCAAGGATGTTTTCCAGGTTGATGACGATTTCAGCCGTCCGGGTGTGAGTTTCGTGCCCCTCGATAATCGCCGCCGCCTTGGGATGGCCGATGATGTCGCTCGAAGCATTCTGTTTTTCGGTGTAAAGGAGGTAGTCGTCTTTATCAGCTTCGGCCGCCTTCTTGTAAATGTCATTGATCAGATCACGCCGGATTGATTGGCCCGTTGGGTCGTCCTGAAGGTTGACCACCAGGATGATCAGCGAGCCGGTAGTCGTTGGAATCCGAACCGACTCGGCAATGAAACCGATCTGTTTCATTTCCGGGATGACCAAGACCAGGGTTTTGGCTGCACCGGTGGAAGTGAGGATGATGTTGTTCATGGTGCTTCGTGTTTTCCTCAGGTCGCTTGCACCGGCCTTGGGCATTCGATCCAGCACCACCTGAGAAGGAGTCATGGCATGAATCGTGGCCATGGAGGTCGAGAGAATCCGTTTGGCTCCAAAGTAATCCAGAAGAGGCTTGAACATGTGGGCCAGGCAGGTGGTGGTGCAGGAGGCGCCGGAGATGATCCTGTGTTTTCGAGGATCGTAATCACGGTCATTAATCCCCATGACCGTCGTCACGGCGAAGTCGGGCATAGATTCGCTTTCGTCCTTGATCTTGAACGGCGCCGAAACAAGGACCTTCTCGGCTCCGGACTCGAGATGGCCCAGACATGAGCCTTTGGGGTCATCGCCCGGTATGGTTGGGTCAAGGAACTGGCCGGTGGTATCCACGACTAGCTGGACGTCCTCTCCGGCCCAGTCTATCTCCTTGGGATTGCGCTCCTTGGTCAAGATCTTGACCTTAATTTCGTCAATAATGATCGTGCTGTCGGCTTCATCCACCTCGTTAATCACCGGCGCGGCCCTGTGGCCGTATAGAAATCCTTGCAGAGAGCCGTAGGTCGAATCGCGCTCGATATAGTGGGCCAGATCGTGAAGCGAGCCGCCTACCTGACGGCCCAGGTTCACCACGATTTCGTCGAAATATTTCCGTGAGATATGATGCCACAAGGTGAGCTTCCCGACGCGTCCTAAAGCGTTTATTCCCAGCTTAACTCCAGGGTTCTTTTGCGATGCTGCCATGACTAATTTTTACTCCTTTCTTTTCGTTTCATATCTTCAATAATTTTCCCTTTGTAAATAGAACCGGACAGGCCGTCTATACTGATCCATTCACCGGATTTCAGAACTCCATCGCCCAGAGAACAGGTGCTTGCGTTTTCGTCGCAGATTAGTTCATCACAGCCAACAATGCATGTTTTCTTGAGCTGATGGGCAACGATGGCCGCGTGAGAGGTGGATCCGCCGCGGGCGGTCAACAGACCGTCAGTTTCATAAATCTCCCGAATGTCATCCGGTACAGTGTCACCCCGTATTAATATTAAGGGCGTGTCCGGTTCCTCGTTGCGCCATTTCTGTATCTCCTCAAGGTTGAAAACAATACGTCCGCTCATGCCTCCGCCGCTTACGCCGATCCCGCGACCCAGGAAGTGATTTGAAGGTATCCTGGAGAGGTCAATACCAAAGGTCTCGCGCTGTTCCCGTAAAACCATATCCCGCGTCTGGAGGAAAAAAAGGTTCTCCGTTGCGGGGCCTTCAAAAGTAAACTCAATCTCCTGGGGGCTGTACCCCCAGGTGTAGATCAGGTTCTTTGCCTGCTCCTGTAAGCCCTTGTAAATTTTCGGAAATTGGGTTTCTAGGGTAAGAGTGGCGGGTCGGTTCTCGATTTCAGCCTGACGCTGGTTGAGAGGCAAGGTCTCGACCAGGCCGGAGACGATGTCCTCTCCTTGATTGCCCGGTGTAAAATCACCCCACAGCATCAGTTTATCCTCAGCCCAACGCGGGTTGTGAGTGAAAAAGACCCCGGAGCCGGCCTCCTGGGATAGATTGCCAAAAACCATGGCCTGGATAATCACGGCCGTGCCCCAGTCGCTGCTAATGCCCATGATGTTGCGGTATGTTTGAGCCCGCGGGGAATTCCAGCTGTCAAAAACGGCTTTGATAGCCTGGAAAAGCTGTTCACGGTTTTTTTGGACAATGGTGAGACCATGCGAACTCACGAACTCTTTATAAGCCAGGGTGGTCTTTTTCATCTGGTCCCCGGAGAACTCTCGCTTGTAAGGCAGGCTGAACTTCTGCTTGAACTCATCAATGATGGCGTCAAAGTCATCACGCTTCAAACCGTGGGCCATACCGTAACTCTGGATGTAGCGGCGATAGCAGTCCCAGGCGAACCATTTCCGGTTGCCTCCCCCGGCGGCCATGCCTTCGACTATCTCTTCGTTGATACCCACGTTCAGAGAAGTGTTCATCATCCCAGGCAGGGAGATGGATGAACCACTGCGGACCGACAGCAGGAGTGGATTCCTTGGGTCACCAAACTTCCTGCCTACCTGCCGCTCCAGCCGGGTTAACTGCCGGATTACCATGGCCCGGAACTGCTTCCTGGCAGGGGTGTAGGAGTCAATCACCTCCCGGCAGCGGAAAACCTCGGTGGTGATGATGAAGCCCCGAGGCACCGGCAGCCCAAGGGAGATGAGTTTGATCAGGTTGAAACCCTTGACCCCCAGGTGGATGATATCTGATATCTCCGGTTTAGCCGGCTCCAGGGGAGTGACCGCCTTGGCTGGGTCGTAGTTGAGCAGCTGAGGCAGAGCGGCCCGGGGAAGCTCATGATCCTGGTGAAAAAAGGTGTTATAAATCCGGGACACGAACTGGTCCAGCTGCTGCAGACCCAGGGAGGTCGCAATGCGGTCGCGCAGGAAAATCTCGCTGACGCGATGTGTCAGGTCCTCAGGGTTGATCGAGCCTTCAGCAGGCAGGTACTTTGGCAGGAGCTGAGAGACCGAGGTCTGAGCCAGAATCCTGACCAGCTGATTGTAGTGGACTTTATTGAAGTGGTCGCTGACGATATTGTTTATCACCTGGGAGAAGCCACGGAAGATATCCAGGTACTGAGTGAAGGAGAAGCCCCGAATGTCCAGGGCATGAGTCAGCAGGTCAAGCTGACGCTCCACCTCTCGGGATTTGATGCCATCCAATCTCAAGGCCTGGTGGAACAGGCACAGGTAATCGTGAACTTTAACAATGGTGGGTCGGGTGATCAGTTTAAGGTCAATACCGTCTATAAGCTCCTGGAACAGGGTGTTCACCAGAGCCTCCAGCCTGAAGGTCAGACCCAGGGCGTCGAACTTGGCTTCATGGTAGCTGCCATACATGGATGGGATGTCCACGGCAATATGGCGCTTGTAATAAATATCCTCCCGGACCTCGTAAATCGTTGGCGAGAGGATTATCTCCTTCAAGATCTGGAGATAATCCAGGATGCCGACCAGTTTTTTGCGGGGCTCTGACTGGGCCAGCGCGGCTTTAAGCTTTTCTAGTTTAGGGAAGATGCCGGCTGGTGCGTGGTTCAGATAATTGTCCAGGTCGAGCATATCGGTATGGTATTTCTGGTACAGCCTCTGATAAAGGGCGTGGGCTAACTGAAGTCTCTGGCGATCCTGCTTGGTCACCCCCTGCTGACGGGGAGCCATAAATTCGGCCAGCTCTTTCTCAGGTAGAGAGAGGAGGTCGCTCGTTTGGCCTATCGTCCCGGTCTCGAACAGTTGAGTCATGAGCCGGTGAAGTCCGTCCACATTGATTCCCTTTGTGGTCACCTGGTTATAAATGTTGGGCGGGAGCAGATTTTGTAAAGGCCTTTTATCTCTGGTACGCCAGAATTCGAAAATGGCTTCCATTAAAACCACGGTCTGAAGGCTACTCTCCACATGAGACTGCTTGCGCAGGAAGTGGATCAGAGGATCGCGGCGGTGGATCAGATCATCAATCTGGGTTGAGATATCCCGCAGCTGCCCTTCGGCCCCGATTTCGTTGAAGTAAGCAGGAAAAAGCCGGCAGAGCTGTTTGACCAGGTTGTAGACCGGCTTGACATCGCTGTTTAAAAGGTCGGTGATGTCACGTGGGAAGAGGTCGGTGTCCTTGATGAAAACTCCATCCAGGGCCAGGAAGATGAGCAGCGAGCTTAATAATTTTTGAGAATGGGCCGGGTTCTGCTCAATGAGCTTGAGCCAGACGCGAATGTTCTGGATATGGGTGGCATTGGACCGGATCTGCCAATCGTCGCCCACTCCCTTAAGGTCCGGGGTCTGAAAGCCCAGATCAACCACAGAGGAAATGAAATGCTCCACCAGCTCGCTCTCATCGGTTTTGTAAACCGCCTTTCCCATGTTGAGCACGGAATTTAAGGCAGTGCGGGGATACTTCCTGGTACTGCGCTCCAGGATGTGGAAGGTATTGTCAATCAGGGACCTGGCTTTATCCACATCCTCATGGCCGATCAGCCGGGACAGGGTTCGGTTGATTTCGCGCAGGGTGCGCTCGTGGATGGACGACAGACCGGAAATGTTCATGTTATGGAAGAGAAAAAGGAGCATCCAGTGCTTTCCCTGATCAGATGAATCTCCGGCTCTGGCCAGCTTCTGAGGCAGCTTGTCATAATGGGTTATGATTTCCCTGTAACCGGGCAGGCTGGTTAAACGGGTCAGAACCTCTAAGGAGCCGTTATTCTGAGCCAGCTCAATGTCACCCAGCTTCTGTTTGTAACTCTTGAGGCGATCATGCGATATCGAGGCAAATAGGGCGGCCAGTTCCTTGGACCTGATCTCAGGTCCGGTCTCGGCCTCGAACCAGACCTGGGGGTCGGACTCGCTGAGCCAGTAGTCATAAGTGCGGCTGAGACAGCGGTGAAGCAGCATGATGATGGACTGAAAATCGGCCTCAGGCGAAGCAGCTTGACCCAAATTTTCAGCCAGGCGGCTCAAAGAATAAAAGCTTTGCACGACCAGGCGAAAGGTCTCTTCAGGCAGGTCTTTTAAGCGCTCGAAACTGCTGTTCAATAAGTCCAGGAAGCGGTTCAGGTCTGAGTCGGACTCGTTGACGATCTGCTGAAGGTAGATCAGAAGGTTGTCCACTGCGTCCGCCTCTACTTCCTCATTTTTAGAGCCGGTCAGTGCGTCGAAAAAGATGTCAACGAACAGTCCGGCCCCTTCCGGTCCCTTGGGATGGCCCTTAAAGAGGTGGAAGTTATTCAAAGCGAAGCGCCGTGTGTTATCAATGATGAACTCCCAGTTCTTGAGGGGATGGCAGATTTCCTTGATAAGAACGTTCAGCTCCTCAAGCAGTCCCGCATAGTTGGACGTGATTTCCTGAAGGGTTTTATACTTCGGGTCCAGGGTGACCTTAACCCGGCTGGTTTGGATATTGACTTCCAGGGCCTTGGACTGCGGCATGTGAGCCCCCTTTAATCGTTATGGCTGCATTTCATGCACGTTTCCTTGATATATTTAATCAGGTTGAGTGTTATTATGTCAAGTCGGTAGCCTGGTGACTCAAAAGCGCTACATACCACACCAGCCGCAAGGCCCAGCCTTCCTACAGGTCCAACTTTCTGTAATTCCTAAAAAAATTTGATGTTTTTCTTTTAAATTTGATATAGTCTCGACTGTATTCAGCAACGTTTAAAAACCGTCCTGCAAAAACAGTGAGATGCATCGGAATAATCATGGTCAAGATGTTAAAGCAGGAAAGAAAAAAAGACGGCGTAACTATCTTATTTAATAGCATATTTCGCCCCGTGCAAAAGACGCGCGCCAAAAGCTTCAAAATCTGTAAACAACTCCTTACGGGTCAGACCGGGTTTGAGATCGGCGGGCCGAGCCATATCTTTACTAAGAACGGCCTGCTCCCAATCTATCCCATCTGCGGTTGCCTCGATAACTGCAATTTCAGCCAGACGACCATCTGGGAAGGGACCATTCGCGAAGGGCGGAACTTTCATTATCATAAGAAACGCCCGCCCGGGTATCAGTATATACGTGACGCTATAAAGCTGGACGGATTTGATTCGAACAGCTACGATTTTGTCTTGTCTTCTCACACGCTCGAACATATTGCCAGTCCTCTGCAGGCTTTGTATGAATGGAAACGCGTGCTAAAGGAAGACGGCCTTATGGTGCTCGTGTTACCTCACAAGGACAATACTTTTGACCATTTAAGGCCAGTGACTTCACTCGCTCATCTTATTGAGGATTTTGAACGTGAAATCGGGGAGGATGATCTCACCCATCTGCCTGAAATCCTTGAGCTTCACGATTTGGAGATGGATTCTGAGGCAGGCAGTTTCGAGGAGTTTCAAAAGCGATCCATAAAAAATGTTGAAAACAGGTGCCTGCACCATCATGTTTTCAACACGGAGTTGGTCTTAACCATCTTGAACCATATTGGTCTCCGGATCTGCTCGGCTGAACCTGTACTTTCACATGATATTATCGCCGTGGGTCAGAAACTGCCTTCTGGCCAGGTACCTGATAACAGGCCCTTTTTAAGCCTTCAGGCCGAATACCGGCATTGTAGTCCTTTTCCTTCGGATCGTAAGGTTTCAGAAGTCACTCAATCTCGATGACTTTAAGCAGATTGGTAGTGCCTGGCACCCTGAAAGGCATGCCTGCGGTTACGATCAGACGGTCACCCGACTTGACCATGCCTTTCTCCTGTACCCAGTGCCGGACCTGGTTCAGCATCTCATCGGCGTTATCGCAAGCAGAGATAAGGACAGGGACCACTCCCCAGGAGAGGCATAGCTGGCGGCAGGTGCTGAGTTCAGGGGTCAGCCCCACCACCGGCAGCGGGGGACGGTAGCGGGCAATAAGCCGGGCGGTACTGCCGCTCGTGGTGGCTGCCACAATAGCCGCAGGGTTAAGGTCCCGCGCCAGCCAGGTCGCAGCACGGCTGATGGCCGCCGCCGTCAGAGGCAGAAGCTCTGAGAGACCCTCCTGGAGGAATCGTTCCTCATTCAAGGCCGGTTCAGTGGCCTGACAAATTCTATCCAGCACCTTGACTGCTTCGACCGGGTAACGGCCCATGGCGGTCTCGTCGGAAAGCATAACCGCATCGGTGCCATCCAGGATAGCGTTGGCCACGTCAGTCACTTCGGCGCGGCTGGGCCGCGGGCTGCTCATCATGGAGCGCAGCATCTGGGTGGCGGTGATAACGACCTTTCCTGCCATACGCGTCTCCTGGATGATCCGCTTCTGGATAAGAGGCACTTCCTCCAGGGGCATCTCCACCCCCAGGTCACCCCGGGCCACCATCGCCCCTCCGACCGACCTCAGGATTTTCTGGAATCGTTCAAGGGCGTCCGGTTTTTCTATCTTGGCGATCAAAAGGGGCGGACGATCCATCCGGTTTAAGATTTCGATTAAAGGAGTCAGATCATTCTCGTGGCGCACAAATGACATGGCCACCATGTCAACGCCCCGTGCAAGCCCAAACTCGAGGTCGCGGCGATCTTTATCGGTGAAGGTGGGAATGCGCAGCTGGCTGGTGGGCAGGTTCACGCCCTTGTGAGAAGAAACCGTTCCGCCGACGATGACCTGGCAGTGTAACGCCTGGTTTTTTTTGTCCATGACACAAAGTTCAACCTGCCCGTCAGCCAGAAGGATGCGGTCTCCCTCCTCAACGTCCTCATAGAGCCACGGATAGTTCACCGGAAGTTCGTCTCCAGAGGCATGCGGGCCTGAAACCAGCTTCACCCTGGTGTCAGGCTCAAGGATTCGTTCGAGCTCTGGAATTTCTCCCAGCCGAATCTTGGGGCCGGCCAGGTCCATGAGGATGCCGATTTCGCGGTTCAGCTCCTGTGAAGCGCGGCGCAAATCATGGATGGCGCGGCCATGGGTTTCATGGTTGCCATGGGAGAAGTTGAGCCGGGCCACGTCCATGCCCGCTTCGATCAGCCGCCGGATCGTTTCCGGGGAGGAGCTAGCCGGACCAATGGTGCAGACGATTTTTGTCCGGCGGGTATGCCTGTGGCCGCTCATGGTTTTATCCTTTGCCTTGATTGAGGTTGCTGCTTATAAGCTATTTTACTATTCAAATTTTAAGGTGTCGTCCTTTTTGTTTTCAGTCCCATGGACCGCATCTCCGGACGCATCGCTACAAACCCGACCACAAGTGACATCAGGATGCCTGCTCCCACGAACAGCCCGGCTGTATTCAGCTTGATTAGAGCGCCGGACAGGGCCTGCGATATCGGGATCAAGCCGACCGAGGCAAGCATTATCAGGCTGAAGATACGTCCCAATAGGTGCTGCGGGGTACGACCCTGTATCCAGGAGGTATACTGGATAACGACAAAACCTTGCGCGGCCGCCATGATCAGGACAATCAGGGCCGCGATAAAGGTAGTGGCAACCAAGCCGAAGACGATCAACCCTAGACCACTCAGGCTGATAATTATCAACAAAATCATGCCCATACTCTTCGCTGGCAGCCTGGGTAATGTGCCAGCCAGAATGACTCCCAGCAGCATGCCTGCCCCAAAGGCCGACATGATTATGCCAAAGGCTGCCGCGCCTTCCGGGAAGCGGGAGTTGGCCAATACCGGAATGCCAATGAATAGCGGTCCCTCCATGCAGAAATGGCTGACCGCGGTCACCAGAAGCAGCCACCGCAGAATCTTGTCTTTGAAAACATAAATAAAGCCCTGAATGATTGACGAGAGGACATTGATTTTTTCATGGGTTTCCTCGGTCGGCTTCTCAGGAGGGCGCATCTTGATCATCCACAAGGCAATAATCGAAATCAAGTAACCCAAAGCATTCACTCCAAAGGCAAAACCGAGTCCAGCTACATCCGCAGCCTGAGCAGCTCCACCGCCTGTAAGCAATGACGTATCTGGTGAACTGGAAAAGATGGCAATCAGTGCGCCCGCCAGGGCCGGACCCACGGCGATGCTCAGCTGGTTTGTCCCCTGGACAATCGAGTTCCCGGCCAGCAGGTGCTCTATGTCTACAATCCGAGGCATTATGGATGCCTGGGCCGGAAAATAGAAGGCGTCCGCCACCCCAAAACTCAGTCCGAAAATATAAAGCATCCAGAGATCAACTCTTCCAGTAAGGACCAGTCCTGTCAGCAGGCCCACTATAACCATGCGAGCGAAGTTGGACCCGAGCATAAGCGTTCGCGGGGAGAAGCGGTCGGTGAGAGCCCCGCCGACGAGCATGAACAGGGCGCGGGGGATGCCCGCCAGGGCCAGGACCATCCCCATTTGAAAAGGGTCCCCTGTTAATTTCAGCACCAGCCAAGGCAGGGCGATCAGGTAGAACTGAGTGCCCAGGACCGAAGCGCCCTGACCAAGCCATAGCAAACGGAGATTGCGCAGGCGCAGCACCATGAGCATGGGATGGCCGGATAGCCCTTTGGCAGATTCAGAGGGATTTCCCTCAGATTTATCCTTGATACGCATTTCCTGGTGATGCCTCAAAGTCCGGCGCTGGCTGATCCATCTCATTGCAGGCCGAAAGAAAATTAAGTTTGCTTCCTGGCATTTTAAAGACCCCCTGGCTGATTTGCAAATACTGTTTCTCCAAAAACATGAAACGGCCGCCTGAAAAATTTTTTGTGCGAATAGCCGGGCAAGTGGATGATCTTAACATAAAACGATTTATAAAAACTGCCAACTAAAACCTTAAAAAACAATTCGAATCAGATAAGGCACGGTCTTTGTCTGAAGATATTACCAATATCAAGCCCTCGTCGCTGCACCGCCGGGCCGGGTTTATTAGCCGGCCTTCATAATTACATGCGAAAACTGCCTGCATCGGGAGCCTTAAGGCCCAGAAATAAAAAAAATCATCGAAAATTATTTAGAATTTGTGTATAGTCCTTTGCATCCATCTTGATGTCCAAGCGCGATGAGGTTCTTTTAAATAACAATATTTTCTAATTATTTCATCTCAAAAGGAGAGTTGAGCATGAAAAAATTTGGGGCAGTGTTCATACTGGTATTACTGACCGCTGTTATCTCTGCTGAAGCAGAGGCGAGCTGGACGGCCGAGGTCTTTGGAGGCACGGCCTATAACTTTAACACCCCTCTTTTGATTCATCAAACAGGGGAAGAGAATATCAGCTTCAATGCGAAATACGACACTAAACCCCTCAATGGTTCACCTTATTATGCCTTCAGGTTTGGCCGGTGGAAGGAGAGCCGTGCCTGGGAACTTGAATTTATTCATCATAAGCTTTACCTGAGAAACAGCCCGCCTGAGATTCAGCTTTTTGAGATTTCGCATGGATATAACTTTATTTATGGAAATCGAGCCTGGAAGCACAAGGGGTTTATTTTTCGCGTTGGTGCGGGGCTGGTGATGACGCATCCTGAAACGATAGTTCGCGGTAAGGAGCTTCCCTGGAACAGGGGTCTCTTAAGGGATGGAAATTATCTCTCCGGTGTTTCAGCGCAGGTCGCGGCCGGAAAGAGGTTCTATCTCTGGAAGAGCTTATTTTTCACCCTGGAAGCCAAGTTGACGGCCTCCTATGCGAACATTCCCATCGAATGCGGGGACGCCAATGTACCGAACGTGGCCCTTCACGGATTATTCGGGTTTGGTTATGACTTTTAACGGGTCACAGCCACTGGAAGGCATCGGCATTGAAGGATACCCAGACTGACTGACCAGGGTGTAAACGCAGCTCCATGATTGTGGCTTCGGTCATGCGGGAGGTGAGGGAGATACCGCCCGCGGACACGTTTACCAGAACTTTTCCTAAAGTTTTCTCAAATATCATTTGAGATATCGTACCCTGGATCACATTGCCTAGCTGCGATTGATCCGGGATTTGCGGGGTAATCACCACCTTCGACGGATCCAACACGGCCACCGACTTATCCTTAAATGGATTTTCGGCCAGGATCTGCTGCCCGTGTTCGAGTGTTTTCATCCAAAAATTATCTTTTTTCACCTGCCAGGGTCCCATGATTAAATTCCTGGCGCCGGATCCGACGAGCGACCCGTTAAAGAAACTCAACACCTCGTCCGCGACCTCGTGCAGCCAGATAAGATCATGACTGACAATGACCAGGGTCGCGCCCCATTCCTGCCGCACGGCGAGCGAGGCCTTTTTTATCAATTCGGCGCTCGCGGCATCCACGCTGGCCAGCGGCTCATCCAGGAGCAGGACTCTGGGTTTCAAGGCCAGCCTCGAAGCCAGAGTGACGCGTTGAGCCTCACCACCTGAGAGTTCACGCCACGACCGGTGGGCAAAGCTCTCCGGGTCCAGCCCCACCAGATTCAGGGCCGTATAGACCTGCGCCTTTAAATCGTTCGTCTGCCAGCGGAGCCTGAGGCCGTAAGCCACATTTTCAAACACAGATCGTTTGAGGAGATACGGATCCTGAAGGAGGAGTGTTACCTCGCGTCTGAGAGCGGGGTTATTGAAGTTCACCTTTTGGCCGTCAAAGAGTACCGTCCCTTCCGAAGGTTTCTGTAAAAAGGCTAAAATTTTCATGAGGGTACTTTTGCCGCTGCCATTTGGCCCGGAGACCCCGATGATGCTGCCTTTCCTGATTGACAGGTGTTCGACCTTCAGGGCGACATGCTCCCCGTAACGATGGACCAGGTTAAAGAGTTCGTAAATCATTTCGCTCAAGGCTCGGCCTTCATCTTCAGGATTGAAAGCAGGACGTTGACAGTAAAGGCGATTGCAAGCAGGACCATGCCTAGAGCCAGCCCCATGGCGAATTCACCTTTGCCAGTCTCCAGGGCCATGGCCGTGGTAATGGTTCTGGTGTACCATTTAATATTACCGCCCAGCATCATTGAGACGCCGACTTCGGATATGATTCTTCCATAAGCCGTGACCGCGGCCACCAGGACGGCATACATGCCTTCCCGGAGGCTGGTCAAGGCAAGCTGGCGGCTGTTTGCCCCCAGAGTCAACAGGGTTAACCGCAGCCGCTGGTCCAACCCTTCAATGGCTGCGGCGGTGAGGGAGATAACGATAGGCAGGCCCAGGATCGTCTGACCGATGACGATGCCCGGAACAGTGAATAAAAGCCCCAGCTCACCCAGGGGTCCGCGGCGGGAAAGGAAGGCATAAACCACCAAACCGACGACCACCGTGGGCAAGGCCAGGAGGGTGTCCGCCAGGGTGCGGCAGAGCCTTCTGCCCGGAAACTCCGCGTATCCCAAGATAAACCCCAGGGGGATTCCTAATACCAGGCTGGCAATGATGGAGAGGGTGGAGACCTTGAGGGTGGTGAAAATGGCGGAGTATGTCTCGCCACTTCCGGATAGCAGCAGCTTAACGGCCCCTAAAAGCCCTTCCAGGATAAAGTCCATAGATACTAAGCTAAAAGTTGTGACAGTTTAAAAAAAGTATCAGGGCGCGGAAGGCCCTGATACTGTCGCATCAGTTTTTATTTCTCGGCGTTCGGGATAAAAAGCTGTTTGCCTTGCAATCTGAAGTCAGCGATATGCTTCTGGGCCTTTGGTGAGGTTATCCACCCGATAAATCCGAGCGCGTAATTATAGGTCACACCTTTACAGCGAGCCGGGTTTATCGCAATGACGCTGTACTGATTCATAAGGGAGTTGTCTCCCTCAACGAGAATAACCAGGGGGGGATTACCTTGAGCTTGCGATTCATACTTTATATAGGTGCCTCGGTCCACCAGGGTGTAGCCCGATCTTTCCGCAGCCACATTAACCGTAGCCAGCATGCCCTGACCGGTCTGGACATACCATTTCTTTTTGTCCGGTACTGGCAAGGCCGCGGCCTTCCATAAAGAAAGCTCCTTATTATGCGTCCCGGAATCATCGCCTCGGCTGACAAAAATAACTTTTTTATGGGTCACGGTCTTCAATGCCGCAGGCACGGAGAGACCCTTAATTCGAGCCGGGTCCTTTTTCGGGCCGATAACGATGAAGTCATTATACATGACTTCCCGGCGGTTGACTCCATAACCTTTATTTATAAATTTTTTCTCTGCCTCCGGGGCATGCACGAACAGGATGGACACATCGCAGTTTCGGCCAAGGGCTAAGGCCCTGCCTGTGCCAGCAGCCACCCACTGGAGTTCGATTCCGGTGTCTTTTTGGAACAACGGGGCCAGGTAGTCCAGCAGGCCGGTGTTATCCGTGCTCGTGGTCGTAGCCATCCTGAGAACCGGCGCGCCGGCCGAAAGAGAAGCTCCGAGCATTACTATCTGGATTGCCAGTAGTGCGGCGAGAACCAGCATTTTCCAGGATTTCATCCTCTTTGCATTCATGTTTATTCCTTCCTTCGTTGTTTTGACCATGTGTTTTTCGTGGCGCCGTCTCCAGGGTCACCGCCAGAAGGCGCCTTTATTGTGGCGAGGCTGCCTGCCTGTTTATATCAATTCTGGCTTATTATGTCAAATTTGACATAATAGCGCTTTAAATCCGGGACAGGCAGTATATAAAAAAGATGAGGGCTCGTGCCTCTATGATAAAGGGAAGGTCAGGCGTTTGATGTGATTTTCGGCCCTAAAAAGGGCCGGCGCCCCTTGTTTTTCAGCCAAAGGGGGCCGGCCCGCATTTCAGAACAATTCTAAACGCTTCGTTTAATCCTCGATTCCGGCGATACGCTTGACCATCTCTTTTTTTGCTTCGATGTCATATTGAGTCGTGATGGCGATGGATTCCATGACAGGTGAACCGCCGCCGTGATAACTGCCGATGAGGTGGATGCCGCCGGTGGCGGAGCATAGGAGGTCGCCGACGTAACGCCATAACTGAGCCATGTTCTCGGGAGAGACGTCAGGGTTTCGCATGATGTACTTGTTCAGAAGCTCCTTGGTCTCGGGGTTCACAAAATCGCCCTCATAGGGGAAGGTGGCGGCCACGCCGCCGGAAATGTCAGTCAGGATTTCAGCCTCGCGGAAGACCGCTTCCCCGGTCAGACAGCGGCCGACGTTAGCGTATATCGAATGAGGAATATAGCTGCCAGGCCCATAAGGCACAAATCCCACACCAGGCATGTAAACCTCTGGCTTGCCCATGTCTGAAGCCGTGTAACCGGCCGCATATCCCAACTCGGTCGTCATAATTATTTCAGCCAGCTTGGGACCTAAATGCTTAGCCTTTTCGATGCCATTGTATTCCGCGGAGAGCGCGATCGTACCCAGCATCAGGTCACCCAGGGCCGGTTTGCAGCCGGAATAACTGTGGCGATGAAAGAGCGCAAAGAGAAGGGCCAGCACCCCGCCGTGAGTGTTTTCACCTGCGAGAAAGACCCTGTCCCAGGGTACGAAGCAATCATCAAAGATAACGTAGGAATCAGTCGCGCCAGGCATAAAGCCGCGTTGGAAATGTTCACGTTTACGGAGGTTATGCACTGTAACCACCTGCTTCATGCCTTCCCAATCGCCTGGCAAGGCAAAGGCGACAGCATAGTCCTTATCGTCAGGTGTAAGGGACCGGGTGGGTACCACCAGAACCTCATCGGCCACCGAAGCCTCTGAGATATGAAGCTTACAGCCCGACACCACGATCCCATCACTTTTTCGTTCTTTTATGTGTACGTAAAGGTCCGGGTCTGCCTGCTGAAAGGGCCGCTTCATGCGATCACCCTTGACATCCGTCTGAGCACAGCAGCCGACAAGGTCTTCTCTCTGGAATGGCTCCAGCCACTTCTTGAAATTTTCATGGTACTCGGTCGAGCCATTATTGGATTTATCTGCCTCATAACTGACAGCGTAGATGGCGTTGATGGCGTCAATACCCATGCAGCGCTGAATACACCCGCCGACTATCTGGCACAGATGCCGCGTCATGTCCTGTTTTTTATGAAGGTCATCCGTACTCTGGTGGATGTGGCAGAAACGGTTAATCATTTCGCCGGTCAAATGTGACTTGGCCAGCATGAAATCTGCGTTTTCAGGCTTCTCCGCCTCGTCAAAAGTTACGCCAATGGTGTTGATGCAATCCATCTGCATTTCATCGGTCCGGTCAATCTTATTGCCATCAACGTAAATATTACGACGCATCTTGCTCAAGCCTTCCATGTACTGTTTTTTCGTTCTCACGGGAAACACCTCCTGCTTTTTTGCCACCCAGTTTAGGGGTGAGCTTGGTTATTGTTCCGGCAGCGTGGTTCGGGAAATCCGATCCATGCTGCCTCATTCATTAACCGTTTCGGTATAAATATTTTGCCTAATGCAGCTCCTTTTTTTAAAGTGGTAAAATATATTGTCTACTCCCCGGATTATCTAATTTAAAAAAGTAAATTGATCGTATCATTCTGGCTGGAGTTCGTCAAGGCCAGGAAAAACGTTGCTTAAACATGACCGAGTTCAGGTTTTGATTTATGATCTGAATAGACTGCATCCCAAGCGGTTGTTTCTTCAAACCGCTGACTAAGGTCGACGGCAGTTTATCAAATTTTTGTCTTTCATACAAGCCTCAGCTGCAGCCATTGTCAGTAGCACATGATATGTCCGCTTTTCATAGCACTTAATTTGTCCGGTTTGACGGATTTTGGATACTGGTACCTAAGGAGGTACCATGAAACGACATCCAGGATCTGCGGA